>JAFYJR010000044.1 GCA_017538005.1 Clostridia bacterium
AGTGCTGGAGAATCTCACCTTCGCGGATGAATACGAACTCGTCGAGAACGGGCTCTACATCGGCAATGAGGTGAGTGGAAAACAAAAACGTGGAATTCTCGGGATGGTTGTTGATGATTGTCTCGAGAATGTAGTCTCTTGCAACGGGGTCGACGCCGCCTATCGGTTCGTCGAGAAGATAGAGCTTCGCGTCGCGGCTCATGACGAGGATGAGTTGTACCTTTTCGCGGTTACCTTTTGACAGTTCCTTCAGCGGACGTGACGGATCAATGTCGAGGCGCTCGAGCATCTCGTATGCGCGCTCTTTTCGGAAATCCTTGTAGAAGTCCGCCATAAATGCGACATGCTGGTCAATCTTCCTTGAGAGATCAAGGTAGTTGCGCTCGGGAAGATAGGCCACGAGCTTCTTTGTCTCAACGCCCGGTCTCATGCCGTTTATGGTGATTTCACCGGCTGTCGGAAGAAGCAGGCCGCTCGCGAGTTTTATGAGTGTCGTTTTACCGCTGCCGTTCGGTCCGAGAAGACCGACGACCTTGCCTTCCGGCAACTCAAGGTTTATACCCTTGAGGGCGGTAAAACTGCCATACTGCTTTTTAAGGTGGTCACACCTGAGTATTTCAGCCATACGGTTACCTCCTTTGAAAAATCACGTTGTATTCTAACATAAAGGCGTCAAAATGTAAATTGACACATAAAGTAAAATTCGGTATTATTATTTAGTATTTTGATTATCTCGCGTTTTTTGAGAGGGGACATAAAAATGAAAGGTCGCGACTCAAGAAGACAGACTCTGATAATGGCCGTTTCGGGTATTGTGGGCGGTGTTGTAGCCGGCGCTCTTGTGGGCATCGGTTTTGCCACTCCTTACCTTATGACAAAGGGTGCCGAGACAGCGCAGAACCTGTCAAACGAGGCCAGAAGACGCCATGCCGCCGGTATGCCGGCAGCCAAGGCAAAGAAGGCCGAACTCGACGCGCTCAACAAGGAAAAGAAGCAGCTTGAGAAAGACAAGAAAGCGCTCGAGAAAAAGAAACTCAATGCCAGAAAGAACCAGGCGAAGAAGATTTACAATGAGCGCGTAGCCAACGGCTACGAGGCTTCTGTTCCCGTACTTGAGCGCGAGGCAGAGATTGCCTTTGCGAATGCCGAAGTCTATGACGGCGGCAAGAAGAAGGCCAGGAAGCAGAAAAAGTCAAAGAAGAATACGCCTGTTGTTATAGAGAAGCAGGATCGCCTGAGAATAGCCATGGATCCCAAGCGTAAGTACAACCCTTACGAGGATGTTGAAGTCGGAGAAGAAGACTATTCATCATCAGCGGACATGTTCAAGGGCATCAGTTTCAATTCTTGACACACACGCATCGGTTGTTGTAAAATACTTGTGAATTGAATATCGTTCCGAGTCACGGGACCTAAAGCGAATGCCATGGGCCTGTGAACAGGGCCGGACCGGAAACAGTCCGACCTTCCGTATTTGAAAAGGGGCAGCAAAAAAGTTTTATACATCTTTTGTTATGGATGTGTTCTGGGGGCTCCTTTGCCGAATACGGTGAAGGGGCCTTCGTATTTTTCAGGTCTTTACGCGATAGTCTCCCATCGCGTTCTGATAGAAATTGTATGACCACCACATATTACAATTTCACACCCATAACACTGAATGCCGGATGCAAATCCGGCATTCGGTGTTTTATTGACATAAATATTCTTTTATGATACATTTTTAGCGGTGGTTATACATTATATGGGAGGAAGAAAAATGCTTGATAAAATCAAATTTCTCATCAAACTGGTGATGAAACTCGTTTCCCTGGCGCTTATGGGAGTTCTGGCTTATATTGTTTACGCAATCAACCCGTTCAATATGCCGACTATCTTCAAGAGAAACTATCCGGACGCTTTTGAGAGATTCCCGCTCAAACTCATCAGTCCGTTCATCAGTCTTGACCCGTAAGACCAAACAGAAGAAATATGTTTAAAAGTGCTTGCATTTTTATGGCGGCTTGGCTATAATAATCAAGCACTTTAAATATCGCGGGGTAGAGCAGTTGGTAGCTCGTCGGGCTCATAACCCGGAGGTCGGAGGTTCAAGTCCTCCCCCCGCAACCACAGAAAACCGCTTAGTCTTGTTGACTAAGCGGCTTTTTCTTTTTCAGTATTTAATGACAATTCCCAGGAGAATGAAGGCCACGACAAGAATGAGGTTTAATGCGAAGAGCGGGGTGCTCTTTTTCACCCATTTGAAGTAGTCCAGTTCTATCATCGAGAGGGATATGAGAAGTACGGGCGATGTAGGGAAGAGGACATTGGTGTAGCCGTCGGCGAAGGTGTAGATGAGGACGGACATCTGGTCCGTGAGGCCGAGGTTTAAGGTCGAGAGAAGGCCCATGACGAGAATCGCCTTGGCCGTTGAGGACGAGATGAAGAACTCGAGTATAAGGACGACGGCGTAAACGATAAGGGCAATGAGGAAGGTGCTCTTTCCCGCTGCCGACAGGTTTATCTGGTTGGCAATTGTCGGCAGGATGCCGCCCTCGTCAAAGACATATTTGATTGATGCCGACATGCCGATGAAAGCTATCGTCGGCAGCGCGCCTTTGAATCCGCTCGCGAAGCTCTTCAGGACTTTCTTTATGTCCTTTGTGCAGAGAAAACCTGCGAGTATTCCGAAGATAAGGAAATAGGCAATGAGGACAACAACTGTGTATCCGCGAAGGGCGCTTACAAAAGAGCATACGGCTATGAG
>JAFYJR010000005.1 GCA_017538005.1 Clostridia bacterium
CGGCGGTAACGTAGCCAGTTCGACCGCCGTGAAAACGATTTCCGAGAGGATAACGTCCGCGTACAGAGAGACCATGACTTCTTCCTCGATAAAGAACCTTCTTGTCACGGCGGTGACAAACGCCAATTTCGAAATCTTCGACATGGCGGCCGCGAATCCGGAACTTGCCGGTATGGGCACGACGGTTGTCGCGGTGCTGATGACAAAGAAAGTGATTTACATTGCGCATGCCGGAGACAGCAGGGCATACCTGGTGTCCGGTGGTGAAATAAGACAGATCACGAAGGACCATTCGGTGGTACAGGAACTTCTGGACCTGGGAGAGATCACTCCCGATGAGGCTGTTGACCATCCCAGGAAGAACCTGATAACCCGTGCGCTCGGCGTGGAGGAGATTCTGAAAGTCGACTTCACGGTTGAGGACTACAAGGCGGATGACATCCTTTTGATTTGTACGGACGGGCTCACAAACGAGCTCACTCCGGATGACATACTCAAAGTGCTTTCCGAAAAACCGTTCGAAGAAATCGCCGACACGCTTGTCAATCAGGCAAACGAAAACGGCGGAAACGACAACATAACAGTCGTCGCTATGGCGAGACAGAGGTGAGTGTATGGATACTTACGTAGGAAAAAGACTTGACGGTCGATATGAAATCAGAGAAATAATCGGCGTGGGCGGTATGGCTGTCGTATACAAGGCATACGACAACATCGACGACCGCATCGTCGCCATCAAAATACTCAAAGAGGAATATCTCGCCAACGAGGAGTTCCGCAGGAGATTCAAAAATGAGTCAAAGGCGATAGCCGTTCTGTCTCATCCCAACATCGTAAAGGTTTACGATGTCTCCTTCGGCGACCGCCTCCAGTACATCGTCATGGAGTACATAGAAGGCATTACCCTCAAGGAGTACATAGAGCAGCAGAAGGTTATACCGTGGAAAGAAGCGGTTCACTTCACAACTCAGATCCTGCGCGCGCTTCAGCACGCGCATGACAAGGGCATCGTTCACCGCGACGTAAAGCCGCAGAACATAATGCTCCTGCAAAACGGCAACATCAAAGTTACGGACTTCGGCATTGCCCGTTTCTCACGCGGTGAGACCAGGACAATGACAGAGTCGGCCATAGGCTCCGTTCACTACATCAGTCCCGAACAGGCGCGCGGAGAGATCACGGATGACAAGGCCGATATCTACTCGGTCGGCGTAGTCCTCTATGAGATGATCACCGGCAGACTCCCGTTCGAGTCTGACAGCGCCGTTTCTGTCGCGATAATGCAGCTTCAGAATGAAGCCGTTCATCCCCGCGACATCAACCCGCAGATACCGATCGGCCTTGAGCAGATAACTCTCCGCGCAATGCAGAAGAATGCCAAGGACCGCTATCAGTCCGCGGCGGAGATGCTTCTTGACCTCGACGAGTTCAAACGCAACCCCGCAGTAAAATTCGACTATTCATACTTTGTCGACAAAGAGCCCACACAGTTCATAAACCGTGGGGAAGCCACAAAAGTCATAGCGTCGCCTGTGGCGAAAACCCATGCCCAGCCCGTACGCATAGACGAGGATGACGAGTTTGAGGACGATGACGATTACACGGTACAGAACAGAACTCTCCCGATACTTGTCGGCGTGGCTTCCGCATTGCTTGCCGTAATCGTCCTGATAGTAATCTTCCTCGCCATCTTTACCGATATCTTCAAAAACGACAAGATAGAAGTTCCCGACCTTCTCGGCAAGGACTATGCCGCAGAGGTTGAGGGCAACAAGAAATACACCGACTGGGAATTTGATGTCAAATATGTCACATCAACAGACACCAAGTACCAGGCCGGCCAGATCTGCAAGCAGAGCCCGTACAAAGGCGCAAAGGCCAAGAAGGGCTCCGTAATCAAGATTGAAGTCGTATCAAACGGCTCACAGGTTGAGATTCCTGAAGTTAACGGTCTCGAACTGGGAACCGCAAAACAGGCGCTCATAGCATCCGGATTTGTAAACACAAAGGTAGTTCCCGAGTACACCGATGACTACAAGGAAGGTCTTGTAATCAGCACTGAACCCGCGCAGGGCACAAAGACTGATACAACGACCACGATTATCATCAATGTAGCCGCTCCCGCAAACGACAACCCGGATCTCAAGGAAGTACCGTCCGTAATAGGTCTCAACTATGAAAAGGATAAGTCAGATGTTGAGGAGTACTTCTCAAGCGTTAATCTTCATCTCGGCACGGTCAAGGAAGAAGATTCCAAGCAGCCTGCCGGTACGATAATTTCACAGAGCATCGATCCGAAGGAAAAGGTACCCGCAGGCACAAAGATTGACATCGTCGTCTCAACAGGTAAGGCTCCGTCCAGCAAAGCAACTATAAGCTTCAAACTTCCCGTATCTTCAGACGATATGGAACTGACGGTATATGTTGACAACGAACTCGTTGCTACAAAGAGACTCAGCTGCGATGGTTCCACATACAAGTATGAACTTGCCGGCTCAGGTGAGAAGAAGAAAGTAATCTGCAAACTTGACGGACAGACTGCCTATACCGCAACTGTTGACTTCACGGAAGATCCCGCGAATATCACAAATGTCACGACGCCTGAAGTCAAGACTAAGATTACCATACCCGCAACAAGCGGTACGGCCAAGAGTTATAAATCCACCCTTGAGAGACTCGGCTTTAAGGATGTCGTAATCTCAGGTGATGCCAACTCTGCCGTTGAAAGAGTATCACCCGAAGCAGGCACAAAAGCTTACGCGACAGACAAGATAACAATCTACGCAAAAGAGTCCACAACCAATTCGGACGATAACGGATGAACGGAATAATTATCAAAGGCATAGGCGGTTTCTATTATGTGGAAACCGCCGAAGGCATCTCAGAGTGTAAGGCGCGCGGCGTCTTCCGAAAAGAAAAAATCACGCCAATGGTCGGCGACCGCGTTGAGATTACAGTCAACGACAACGCCGAAAACACCATTGACGAGATACTGCCGCGCAAAACTGTCCTTACACGGCCGCCTGTGGCGAATATCGAGCAACTCTTCATAGTCATCTCCGGCACGGAGCCGAAGCCGAATACGCTGCTCGCAGACCGCCTGACGGCCATAGCCGTAAAGAACAACATCGAGCCCGTCATTGTCTTAAACAAGATAGACCTGACAGATGTGACGGAACTCATTGATATTTACACAAAAACACCGTTTAAGGTAATCGTTGCCTGCGGCAAGACGGGCGAGGGCAAAGAGGAGATAGAAGAGGCGCTCAAAGGCAAAATCTCCGCTTTCACCGGCAACTCCGGTGTCGGCAAGTCTACATTGCTCAATCTCATAAATCCTGAACTCAACCTTCAGACCAGTGAGATTTCGCAAAAACTTGGCCGCGGCAAGCACACTACGAGGGAATGCACCCTGATAAAACTGGACGATGACACCTATGTCGCCGATACACCCGGTTTTGCGTCCCTTGAACTGTTGAAACAGGAAACAATACTGAAGGAAAATCTCCAGTACTGTTTCCCCGAATTTGAACCGTACACAGACAAATGCAAGTTCTCAACAAACTGTTCCCACACGACCGACAAGGGCTGCGAGGTAATCAGAAAAGTTGAGGAAGGCATCATTTCAAAATCCCGACACGACTCATACAAGGCTTTGTACAACGAAGTCAAGGACTTAAAGGAGTGGCAGGTAAAGTGAAAGTAATTAAAGCAATATTAACCATAATACTTGTACTCATCCTTCTCATCGCGATAGCGATAGGGGGGCTGAACATATATCTCCGGACAACAAACGGCGAATTCTTCAAAACAAATGAAAAGGAATTCATAATATCCGGCGTCAATGAGGGCTTCGTTCCTCAGGGCGTGGCCTTTGACGAAAACTCCGGCTACTATCTCGTCAGCGGATATATGTCAGACAACTCCGCTTCGCGTATTTATACTATCGACCCCGCCACAAGTGATTTCACATATGTTGAGACCGTAACGGAAAGCGGTACTCCTGAAACCATCCATGCGGGCGGCATAGCCGTATACGGCAGATATGTCTTTGTCACAACAGGCACTGAAAAGATCAACGCATACAGGCTCTCTGAAGTCACTGACTCAGACCTGTCTTCAGCCGCTCCTTTCGCAACCTTCACATCCCAGAACATCCCCGAGAGCCTTTCCGTATATAATGATTACATCTACATAGGCGAGTACTATGAGCAGGGCACATACGACACACCTGACAATCACCACTTCGAAAACGAAGCAGGTGAGGAATACAACGCCATAGCCCTCATCTATGACATCACCGAGCTTGTCCGCTCCCTCTCCGAGGGCAACACCGAAGCCCTTGCTCCCGTTGCCGCTTACTCCGTAACCGACAAAGCCCAGGGCTTCTGCGTCCTGAAAGGCGGCCAGCTCGCGGTAACAACTTCAAACAAACTTAAAAACTCAACCATGCTCATCTACGATGATCCCATGAAGACAAACCTCACATCCGACGCTGTCTTCGAGGCCGCGAACGGGGAGAAGGTACCTCTGTACTTCCTCGACACAGAGAGCAAACTCAAGGAAATATCTCTTCCGCCGATGGCAGAGGAGATAATGATAAAAGGCGATAAAGTAGTGGTAATGAACTCGTTTGCCAGCAACAGATCCGTCTTCGGAAAGCTTGCCGGAGCACAAAACTGCCGCTCTTTCCGTCCTGATTTTTGAACAAAATAAGAACGACAAGTGTACAAAATATACAAAAAAGAACAAAATTGTTGAAAAAATATGTTGACAACATAGATTTTCGATGATATAGTGTATTTGGTGCATAATGTAATATATAATATTGCGCGTGTGAATTATTAACAACTATTCACAATTTCCATTCGGAGGTATCGAAATGGACGAAACTTTAAGAAAGGAAAAGCCGGCGAACAGCGTTGGTCATGTGCTGCTCACGATCCTGGGTGCGATACTCTGTATCATCTTCATACCCATCCTGATCATGAACACCATCCTGATCATCAAAGGCGCCATGGACGATTCTAAACCGCCATCAGTCTTTGGCTACACACCGCTAGTCGTACTGTCCGGATCAATGGACGACGGAAGCGCAGACGCCATCCTCGTTGGCGACCTGATTCTCGTCCATGACTGCGATGCCACCAAGCTGCAGGTTAACGACATCATTGCCTTTATGGAAGGCGACTATGCCGTAACCCACAGAATCATCGCTGTAAACGACGACGGCACATACACCACACAGGGTGACGCCAACAACGTACAGGATGCTACCCCGGTAACACCGGACCACGTCATCGGTAAGTACGACAGGCGCTTCGAAGGACTTGGAAATGTCGTCCTCTTCATCCAAAGCCCTAAGGGCATGCTGGTGTGCATAGGCATTCCTCTCGCTCTGTTCGTCATTTATGACATAATCAGAAGGCAAATGCTCCTCAAGAAGGAGAGAATCAAACAGGATCAGCTCAAACAGGAAATTGAAGAGCTTAAACAGAATCCTAACCAAGTTGATTTGCCTCGGGAGGTGCTCAAAAAACCTCAGGAAGAGGTTCCGGTTGAAGCCGAACCCATAGTCTTCCTTGAAGACGAGGATTTGGAAGCAGTTCAGCCTGAACCTGCGCCTGAAAGATGGCCGAACCAAAATGAAATTCAAGAAACAACTACAAGAATTTCAAACAATGCCGAGGTAAGGAGTAACGAACCTGCACCTCAAAAAGCTAAAGTCAAAATCGAGGCTCCCAAGACCTCTGCGCAAGCTAAGAAGCCGGCAGTAGTTAAGGTAAAAGCCTCAAAGAAAAAGTAAATCAACTTAACTTTCAAATAACAATGTAAATAAGCCTTAGGAGGGTTTTAATAATGAAAAAGAACGTAATATTCAGAATAGCTGCTATCGTGCTTATGTGCACACTCGTAACAGCTTGCTTCGCATCTTCAACATTCGCTAAGTACACAGCTGGTGCAACAGCAAACAATGCTTCTTTAACAGTTGCCACATGGTCAATTAAAGCTGGTAAAACTGCAGGTACAGCAGCAGAGATAGCTGGCAATCCTACGGCTAAGTTTGATATTGCTTCAACTATCACTGATACAAATGCGGCTGATAATCAGGATGCAACACTGATTTGTCCCGGCACAGAAGGAAAGTTTGAGTTTGTTATCGTTAACAATTCTCAGGTTGATGCTGATTATGTAATTACACTCGACAAAACTGGACTTGCTGACCTTGAAGATGTTATTACTTTTACAGATAACAACACTCTTACTGGCGTTATAGCTCAGGGTGCGACAAAGACCGTTACAATCACTTGGGAATGGCCTTTCCATGTTGATGCTGCAACAGATAACAAAGATACAGCTCATGGTAAGGCAGGCGGCACATATGAACTTGGTGCTACAATCACTGTAAATCAGGCTGCTGACAACGCTTAAACAAACAAATTAAACACACATTAATCGCTGAACATTCAGC
>JAFYJR010000045.1 GCA_017538005.1 Clostridia bacterium
ACTATAACTTAAAACTTGAACTTCACTATTACGTCTATGAGCGCTGCAATGTCATCACGCGTTTTTCCAGACTTCTCAACACATCTGACAAGCCGGTGCGCCTGCGCCGTCTTATGAGCAACCAACTTGACTTCCCGCGCACGGGACTGCGCCTTACGACTTTCACCGGCGCGTGGGTGCGCGAGATGCAGAAGAACGACACGGTTGTTAATTCCGGCAAGGTTGTAAACTCATGCTATGCCGGTATCAGCTCAAACAGGGCAAACCCGTTTGTTATGCTCTCCGAACCGACGACAACGGAAGATGAGGGTATTGCATACGGTCTGAACCTTGTCTACAGCGGTAACCACTATGAGGCCGTTGAAGCCTCTTCGTTCGGCAAGAGCCGCTTTGTACAGGGCATCAATCCCACGGGCTTTGAATTTGTGATAAAGCCCGGCGGGGAATTTGAATCTCCCGAGGCCGTAATGACCGTCTCTTCCGACGGCTTCAACGGCATGAGTCAGAATATGCATAAGTTCGTACGCAACCACATCGTACGCGGCGAGTGGAAGAACAAACCGCGTCCCATTCTTTTAAATTCCTGGGAGGCCGCGTACTTCAAGATAAATGAACAGAAACTTCTCCGCCTCGGCAGAGCGGCGAAGAAAGTCGGTATTGAACTCCTCGTCATGGATGACGGATGGTTCGGCGCGCGGAATGACGATACATCGTCACTCGGCGACTGGCACGTCAACCGTGACAAGTTGCCGAACGGGGTCGGAGGCCTTGCAAAGAAGGTCAACAAACTCGGTCTCGATTTTGGTATCTGGGTTGAGCCGGAGATGGTAAACAGCAACTCCGACCTCTTCCGCGCGCATCCCGACTGGGCACTCGGAATACCGAACCACCCTCATTCAGAGGGCAGAAACCAGAGAATACTCGACCTGACACGCGAGGATGTACAGGATTACATTATCAAATCCATGCGTGATGTCTTCTCGTCAGGTAATATCGCCTATGTCAAGTGGGATATGAACCGCATCATGTCGGATGTCTACTCTTCAAAACTTCCGGCGGAGCAGCAGGGAGAAGTGGCTCACCGCTACTGCCTCGGTCTCTACAGGATAATGGAGACTCTGACAAAGGAATTCCCGCATATACTCTTTGAGGGCTGCTCATCAGGCGGCAACAGATTTGATCTCGGCATACTATCGTACTTCCCGCAGATCTGGGCCTCTGATGACACGGATGCGCTCTTCAGGGTAAACTGTATGACAAACTACAGTTACGGCTATCCCATGTCGACGATTACCGCGCATGTCTCCAACTGCCCGAACCATCAGACGCTCCGCGTGACGCCGCTTGAGACGCGCTTCAATGTCGCCGCCTTCGGTGTGTTCGGATATGAGTTTAACCTTCCCGATCTCACTATGGACGAACTCAAGGAGATAAAGAGACAGGTTAAGTTCTACAAGGATTACCGCGAGATATTCCAGTACGGTGATTTCTATCGCGGCAGGACGGGCAATTTCCACGAGTGGACTGTTGTCTCAAAGGACAAAAAGACCGCCATCGGTATGATAATGCAGGAACTCGTACAGCCCAACACCAAGTCCCATATGTACTTCGCGAAAGGCCTTGATCCGAAAGTTGTATACAACTTCAGCAGCGATGCCATTCCGGTAAACATAAAGGCCTTTGGTGACCTGATAAATATGATCGCCCCCGTTCACATAAAGAACGGCGGCGTGCTGCAGAACCTTCTGTCGAAGGTATACAAGATGCCGGGCGAATCCGAAAACTGCGCGGCTTCCGGCGATACGCTGATGTACGCCGGAGTGAAGCTGAAGCAGGCATTTGCCGGCACGGGAATAAACGGCGAGACCCGTTTCTTCCCTGATTTCGCGTCAAGAATTTACGTAATGAAAAGCAGGTGATAACATATGCCGATTAAGATTCCGACCGACCTGCCCGCAAAGAAGGTCTTAAACTCTGAAAACATCTTCGTCATGACTGAGACGAGGGCGGGACAGCAGGACATCCGTCCGCTGAAGATACTGCTTCTTAATCTCATGCCGAAGAAAATAGAGACCGAGACACAGCTTTGCAGACTGCTCGGCAACACTCCGCTCCAGGTGGAACTGGAGCTTGTCATGCTGCGCTCGCATGTGACAAAGCATACAAGCGAGGACCATATGCTCAGCTTTTACAAGCCCTTTGATGAGATAAGGGATCAGAACTTCGACGGCATGATTATCACCGGCGCTCCGGTTGAACATCTTCCGTTTGAAGAGGTCGACTACTGGGATGAACTCTGCGAGGTAATGGAGTGGAGCAAAACCCATGTCTGGTCGACATTCCATATCTGCTGGGGCGCACAGGCCGCGCTTTACTATCACTACGGCATAGAAAAGCATGACCTGCCGGAAAAGCTTTTCGGAATTTTTCCCCACAGGGTGGAGAAGAAAAATTCAATGCTTTTCCGCGGCTTTGATGATATATTCATGGTGCCGCAGTCGAGGCACACGACGGTCCTGCGCGAGGACATAGAGGCGCATCCGGACCTTCGCATTCTTTCTTCTTCGAAGGAGGCGGGCGTATACGCCATCGCCACGAAGAAGGGCCGTCAGATATTCATCACCGGCCATTCGGAGTATGACGCGGATACGCTGTACAACG
>JAFYJR010000046.1 GCA_017538005.1 Clostridia bacterium
GCCATAGCGAGTGTGAGATCCGTTGTCTCGCGTGCGCTCATACCGGAAAAGTACACCGCCATACAGAAAGCGGAAGCCTGATAATCAGGAATCGAGCCGTCAACATAGCCGTCAACAAAGAAGTTTATCTCCTCCGTTGTCAGTTCTCCGCAGTCTCTTTTTTTCTTTATGATGTCATACATTCTCACAGGCCACACCTCTTGCTCTTATTATACTATAAAAAAGGAAGAAGGACCACACCGAATTGATGCGGCCCTTCCCCCTTTTTAATGGGATTTTAACAATGTCTATTCGTCGTTGTTTTTATCCGTTGCCTTCTCGAAGATGGCGTTGACCTCATCGGAAGGAGCTTTTGTGAGAAGTGTTACTGCTACGGCAACTATTGCTGCTGCGATAACACCCGGTACTATTTCGTAGACACCGGTTTTGGCTGTAAGAGTATAGAGCCAAACGATATCAACGGTTGCGCCGGCAATGATGCCCGCGATGGCGCCGGAATAATTGAAGCGCTTCCAGAAGAGTGAAAGCAGTACAACCGGTCCGAAGGATGCGCCGAAGATACCCCAGGCGTTGTCAACCATTTCCATGATGGCCTGAGCACCCTGGCCCTTTGCGTTGGCAATGAAGAAAGCAATTATCGTTACGATAAGAACTACAATACGGCCTACCCAGAGAACTTCCTTATCGGAAGCTTCTTTTCTGATAATCGGTTTGTAGATATCGCTTGTGAAAGCGGAACTTGCTACGAGAAGCTGAGAGTCAGCGGTTGACATGGAAGCAGCGATGATGGCCGCAAGAAGAATACCGGCGATGAAGCTCGGGAAGTACATACGCGCAAGAGCTATGAATACTGTCTTCTGGAGGCCGACTTCAAGAAGCTCGGCGCCGATGATCATACGGCCGTAGTAAGCGACGAGGATGGCGCAGAGAAGTGTGATTACAACCCAAACGCTGCCGACAATCGCTGATTTTTTAAGCATTGAAGGCTTTTCAACAGCCATGAAGCGGACAAGGATATGAGGCATACCGAAGTAACCGAGGCCCCAGCCGAGACCGGATACAACATCCTGCCAGGAAGCGTTGAAAAGATTTGAGGTGAAGGCGGGATAATCGCCTACAGCCTGAACATTGGCGGCTATTACATCGCTGCCGATGCTCTTCATATGGATGGCGGCGAAGATCGGAACTGCGAGAAGCGCACAGAACATGAGCATACCCTGGAAGAAGTCTGTGGTAGATACCGCTCTGAAACCGCCGAAGAATGTGTAGAAGAGAATGATTGCCGCGAAGATGATCATTGCGGCCTTTGCGGAAAGCGAAGGAACAAGTGTCGTGAATACCGTTGTACCTGCAACAAACGCGGACGCTACATAAACCGTAAACGCGATAAGGAATATGACTGCGCATACTATGGCGAGCGCGGGAGATTTGGAAGCAAATCTGTTTGTGAGATACTGCGGAAGCGTGATGGAGTCACCGGATGCCTTGGAGAACTTTCTGAGTCTCTGTGAGCAGAGGAACCAGTTTGCTATCGTACCGAGAGCAAGACCGATACCTATCCAGACCTGACCCATACCAAAGGCGAGGATTGATCCCGGAAGACCCATGAGCAGCCATGCGCTCATATCTGATGCCTGAGCCGACAGAGCCGTTACCCAGGGACCCATCTGACGACCGCCGAGGAAGAACTCCTTCTGGTTCGCGTTGTTTTTTGTTTTGATGAAAAAGTAGATACCTGTTGCAAGCATACCCGCGAAATAGAGTATGAAAGCAAGAATTTCACCGTTGAACATTGTTAAAACCCCCTTTTGGAATGATGACATTCTAACACGGCAAAAAACTAAAATCAATACAGAACAAAGTATAGACTATTTTCCGAACTAAATTGTCAATAATTTCAGATTTTTACTTTATTTACAGTAATTATGATATAGACTATTTAGTGAAATATTGACAAAACTAAAAGTGGAATTTGTAACCTTGCACAAATTCCACTTGTCTTTTGTTCCGTTTTTGTTCTATTTTACTTTAATAAACGCCAGAAGCTGCGGCATGAGTTTGGCGGCATAGTCCTTAAGCGGATAGTCGCCGTTGCATACGCACCAGTCGTAGAGAAGGCCGCGTTCCAGCAAAGCGTAGGTCTTGACTATGTCGTTTGTGGAAAGGTCGGAGCGTATCTCCCCCGCCTTCTGACCTGCCGAGACAACTTCCCGCAGAAGTTTATAATACATACGATTGTAATCAAGGATCTGCTTCTGTCCCTTTGTCACGAGCTGCGATGAATAGAGACGACCGAGCAGGTCTATGGAGACCGAATCCTCTATCATGCCGAAGAGTTCGGAATTCATGAAGAGCAGACGGTCAAAGGCCTTGTCTATCTTCTTCACTTCAGGGGTTATTTCCTCGTACTTCTCATCAAAGAGGTACGAGAGCGATCCCATAAGCTCATCTTTGGACTTGAAGTAGTGGTAGAAAGATCCCTTGGAAGTCCTGGACTCGGCTATTATCTCATCTACGGTCGTATCGTCGTATCCCTGCTCATAGAAGAGTTTCCATGCGGCAGATACTATTTTACTTTTAGTTACATTTGACTTTTTCATGTTATTCAATCATAAGGCTCGCTATGATGCCGGAATATACTCTTGCCGGATCCTCATAGAAGTTTTCCTTAATTCTCTCGGCCAGTTCACGGTCTGCGACAAATACGGAGAGTTCCATTAGCACGGAATCATTGTTCTTCATGGTGAATGAGAGCGTAAAACCGCCGTCTGCGGGCTTTATCGCCACATCGTTTTCTTTCATGTTGCGCTCAACAGTGACAAGATGCACCGCAGCTTTTATCGCGTCTTCGCGAATGGTCTTGGGAAGATTCTTCTCAACCAGACTTACTGCCTCTTTGCCGGAATCAGTGAGGTTTAAGTATTCGTTTTCGCCTGCAAGTTCCGCGGAGACATTTCCGATCTGAAGGAGTTCCGAAACCGCGTCCATGACTTCAAAATAGTTCGCTATACCGCGGTCCTGCATTATGTTTCCAATCTGCTCGCGTGTAAGGCAGCCCTCAACATTTTTAAGGATATAGCATACAAGTATCTTGATCTCGTCCTTGTTTCTGAGTCCGCCGAGTTCCACGCCTTCATCAAGAGCATTGAATTCATTGTAGTTTTCCAAATCAGAATACCTCCTTCTCCTCTTCTATTCCTCCGGTAAGATCCTGTCGCGATGTAAACAGATAACCGTTTTCCTCAAGGAAGAACTTGTCCCCGAGAACACTTTCTATTCCTTTGATTACGCAGTTCACCGGGTCCTGCGCCACGTGCGCGTTTATCTTGGTCATGGCAGCGACTGCCTTGTCCAGACCGAAGAGCTGCGCCGTGCCGCCCGTGAGTATGATGCCTTCTTCGGCAATATCCGCGACAAGGTCAGGCGGCGTGCGCTCAAACACATCCCTTATCGCTTCAAGTATGGCTTTTATGTGCTCGCGCATCGCGAGATATACTTCATTCGAGGTTATCTCAAAGTCAAGCGGCATGCCGGTAAAGTAGTCCTTACC
The DNA here is from genome assembly GCA_017538005.1 of Clostridia bacterium. GTDB lineage: Bacteria > Bacillota > Clostridia > Oscillospirales > Acutalibacteraceae > UBA1227. The sequence continues at coordinate 3,551 of JAFYJR010000046.1, forward strand.
TCTCGCGAATGTCGCTGTCTCCTCTTTTCTGAGAAATGCGCAGCCTATCTTTTTCTTAATCTCTTCAGCCGTAACTTCACCTATGATGATGTCGCGTTCGCGGCGGCAGTAACGGACGATGTCCTCATTTAAGATGTTGCCGGCGACCCGGATGCTGGAGGCGACGGCCATCGTACCCATGGTAATTACGGCGATGTCCGTGGTGCCGCCGCCGAGATCGACGACCATTACGCCGCTCGGGCGATTTATGTCGACACCTGCGCCTATCGCCGCCGCAAGCGGCTCTTCTATGACGCAGGCGCGGCCCGCGCCGCTCGCGGTGATGACATCAAGAATCGTGCGCTTTTCAAGATTCGTCACCGTACCGGGCATACTGACAATAATATTGGGTTTGAAGATCTTGTTCTTACAGATCTGTTTGATGTAGTAACGGAGCATATGCTCGGTTACGGTGAAGTCGGATACCACTCCGTCCTTCATCGGACGGACAACATCTACCGAGTCAGGCTCCCTTCCAAGCATTTTAAGTGCGGGCTTTCCGAGCGCCATTATCTTACCCGTTGTTTTTCTGTAAGCGACTACCGAAGGCTCTGAGAGAACTATTCCCTTGCCTTCCACGCAGGCGATTACGGATGTGGTACCGAGATCAATTCCTATGTTGAGTCCCAGCATTTTACACCTCTGAAGAAATTAGACTGAAGTCTGTACTTTCTTTTGCGTAAGGAACATTATACTACTTGTCCGGAGCTTTTGCAACGCAGACAGCGGTGACGGATTTTGCGCCTGCAAGGCGCAGTACGAGAGCGCAGGCGTCACAGGTTGAGCCGGTCGTAAGTATGTCGTCCACAAGCAGAATCCTTTTTCCGGAAACATTACGGCCGGCATTCATCTCGTATGCGCTCGCTATGTTCTTCTGTCGCTGCTCGGCATCGAGCAGATGCTGTGTCTGCGTCACTTTATTCTTTCTGAGCAGCGTGAAATCCGTCTCTATATCAAGTTTCATGCCTTCGGCTATAAGCCGGCTCTGGTTATATCCCCTCTCCGCCAGACTGCGCTTCGTCGCGGGGACGCAGGTCAGAATATCGAAGTGTTCTCCGTACAGAGTCGTACGGATTTCACGCTCGAGTTCCCGTGAGAAGAACGGCACGGATGAGATGTCTGAACTGAATTTCAGATTCAGCATCGCGCGTTTTACCGAACCGTCATATACGAGGGGTATCGTTGCCTTTTTGTGTCTTTTTGTCATTCGCGGCACATCACTGCCGCATTTTTCGCAAAAATATTGCGCGAGCAGAGGCTCCTCCGACCTGTTTTCCGAATCAAGCGCGCATCCGCATGAGATGCACTTCTCGGGGAAAACAAGTTTTACCAGGCGCTCTGCCGCGCTTTCATTTTTAAACATAATTACTCCGCCTTTAACATATATTTGAGGGCGGAATATCTTTTGATTTTTCTGTCGTTCTCGACCATACGCTCTATGGTACTCTTCGTACCTATGGTAATCATCTTCTTCCGGGCTCTTGTTACGGCCGTGTAAAAGAGATTCCGGTAGCAGAGATTCGGGGGTACGCTTATCACCGGCATGATTACCGCTTCAAACTCGCTTCCCTGGCTCTTATGAACCGTTATCGCGTAAGCAAGTTCCAGCTCGCTGAAACTCTCTGAAGGATATGTCGCGACGCGTCCGTCAAAATCGATTTTCATCGTGCCGGTCTTTTTGTTGATTTCAAGGAGAGTGCCGATGTCTCCGTTGAAAATGCCTTCGCCTTTTTCCTTCTTGCGCTCCCAGGTTATGTTGTAGTTGTTCTTGATCTGCATGACCTTGTCACCCTCGCGGAATGTACGGGTCATCGTTTTATACTCTTCCTTGCCCTTCGCGGGAGGGTTTATCGCCTCCTGGAGCAGGTGATTTAAGTTGACCGTACCCGCATCGCCCTTTTTGCTCGGGCAAAGCACCTGGATGTCCGTCACCGGATTTAAACCGTATGCTTTGGGAAGTCTGTTTTTGTAAAGATCCACTATATCGTAAACCGCTCTGCGCGAATCCTCCCGTTCCATATGGAAGAAATCATTGTCAACGCGCGCGAGCTCAGGTTCCTCACCATTCACGATTTTATGGGCATTCGTGACAATGAGGCTCTCCATTGCCTGTCTGAAGACTTCTGAGAGTTCCACGACCGGCAACAGTCCTGATTCCAGAAGGTCGTGCAGGACACTTCCCGCGCCGACGGCAGGCAACTGATCATTGTCTCCCACCATCACGAGACGGCAGCCCAGCGGCAGGGCTTTGAGCAACGCGGAAAACAGCAGAACATCCACCATGGAGAGTTCGTCGACTATCAGCACATCCGCGTCGATGGGATTGCGCTCGTCCCTCGCGAATGTCATAAGGTCGTCTGTGCCTCTCTCGGCCTCCAGAAGCCTGTGTATGGTGCTCGCCTCTTTACCGGTAATCTCGGACATTCTCTGCGCCGCGCGGCCCGTAGGAGCGCACAGGACAACATTAAGCCCGTCTCTCTCGAAAAGTTCGAGAATGCCGTTCACCGTTGTGGTCTTTCCGGTGCCGGGACCGCCTGTCAGAATGAGGATACCCTTCTCCACGGCGGTAACTATGGCTTCACGCTGAAGCTTTTCATACTTTATCTTATTTGCCTTTTCAAGCCGGTCAATCTCTTTGTCGAGAGTCTGCCTGCCCGCGGGCGGAAACTTGATCATCTGACGTATTTTCAGAGCCGACATATACTCAGCCTCATAGACATAAGGCAGAGCGATGTATTCCCTGCCGTCCATCTCAAAAGAAGTCAGCTGCCGCTCTTCAACAAGTGTGTCCGTGACTATATCTATGGTATCCTTGTCCGTATCAAGAAGGTCCGAACACGGCGCCAGGATTTTCTCGCGCGGAAGACATGTATGACCGTTGCTCGCGAGATTGTATGAGACCACATGCATTATTCCGGCTTTGATCCTGTAATTCGGATCTGGCTTTTCAAGAAATCTGGCAGCAATGGCATCAGCGCGTTCAAATCCCACACCTATGCCGTATGAGCAGAGAACATAGGGGTTCTCAGAAACACGCGCAACCGAATTTGCCCCAAAAACGCGGAAAGCATTTATGCTCTCATTTACCGAGAGACCCAGAGCTTCCAGTTTTATCATTATTTCCCGCACTTCATTTGTCCGGCGGAATTCCTCGCTTATCTTTTTTGCCTTGTCGAGTGTTATTCCGCGAATCGACGCCAGTTTCTCCGGCTTGTTTTCCAGAACTTCAAAGGTATCCTCACCGAAAGCCTCTACAATTCGCACGGCGGTCGAGGGCCCTATACCCTTCACCGCGCCGGAAGCGAGATACTTGAGCATCGAGGCCGCGGTGGTCGGCATTGTGCGCTCGACCGCCTCCGCCCGAAACTGGCGTCCGAAAGTCGGATGCCTGTCCCACGCTCCGATAAAGTGAACCTCTTCGCCCGCGGAAATTTCCGGCAGCACTCCGACAACCGTAATAAGTTCAAAGTCTTCGCTCGCTACATCGAGCACCGTATAACCGGTATCTTCCTTGCGGTAGATCACATCTTCCACAATACCGTAAATTTCCTCTTTTTCGGGCATAAGGTTCACCTCTCTTTCTGTTAAAACATTACCTTTCCATTATAACAAAAAAGGGTGCATCGTGCGCACCCTTTTTTCATATAGCGTGATAGGATCTGTAAGCCGAGTTCTGTCTTTTAAGGCAGTCATCTATCTAGACCGCCCATTGCTGAGCGGTTCAAGCCACCCTTCTGCTTTATAGCGGCCGAGCAAGCCTTGCAAGTCGGTGTTGCTCCGGATGGGGTTTACATGGCCACGATGTCTCCACCGTGCCGGTGAGCTCTTACCTCGCCTTTCCACCCTTACTGCGCGAAGCGCAGCGGTATATCTCTGTTGCACTTTCCCTGAGGTCACCCTCGGCGGCCGTTAGCCGTCATCCTGCTCTGCGGGGCTCGGACTTTCCTCCCGCGGCAATGCCGCCGGCGACTACCCAATCCAATCACGGGCATATTCTACCCAAGTCACCTTTCAAAGTCAATAATAATATTTACTTTTAAGTCTTTTTTTGCTAAACTATCTGTATGTTTTCACGGGAGGTGGAACAATTGGACACAAACGCAAAGCCGTTGCCGGGTAAAGGTTTCGTAATCATTTTCACTACACTTTACCTTCTCGCTCAGCTCAGCTTCTTTACCATTACCCTTATCAGTATGCCGCTGATCAAGGACACCATAGACATGACCACACCCACGCGCGCGGCTCTGATGAGCTTTATCGGCAAGTACTATATCTACGGCTGCATAATAGCCGCCGCCATAGAGCTTGTTGCGATAATCATCGTTGCATACACATTCACCAACAGACGCTGGCCCGCATTGATAACATGTGTCACGATGGTCGCAAATCTTGTCATTTGCATTCTTACTTTCGTAGGACTCTACGTCATTGACCTGCGCAATGTATACTTTACGATTCAGGTAACATTCCTTATCCCGATAATATCTATGTTCCTGACATCCGTCTTCATCATCGACGACACCGTCGACATTCTGAGCAACAAATATGATGAACATGTAACAAATCTCACAAAAGCGGCTCAGGAAAAGATTGATGATATGGACATCAAACCGCTGAAACGCAGCGCTCCCGAGAGACCCGCGAGAGGCAATTTACGCCCCGCGCAGAATCCGAACGCGGAACTTATAAGAGTTCCGAGAGCGGAAAGCAGTCAGGTCCGTTCCCAGGACATCTCGAGCGCGGCCGAAAAAGCGATACCGAATCTTAAATAAAACAAAAAACCTTCAGCGCTTTGCTGAAGGTTTTTTTATATCATTTCAAGTATTTCCGAAATAACCCTGTTTGAGACCATAAAGCCCGCCCTGTTGAGCCTCAGAACCCCGTCTGATATTTCAACATAAGGCTTCAGATCATTTCGTTTATCAATTTCAGCAAGAAGTAACGGATCAAGACCGCCGACACCTTTTGTGAGACGAAGGCCGAGCATTATCTTTTCCTTAAGCGAACCGCCTTCCCCGTCCTCCGTTATTTCCGGACAGTCAATAAACTTATTTATATCCGGCTCAAAGAAGAATCTTTTACCGTCAGCAAAGGAATGCGCGGCAGGCCCGATTCCCAGGTACTCCTCATCATTCCAGTATTTGAGGTTATGTCTGCTCTCAAAACCGGGCACGGCAAAGTTTGAAATCTCATATTGCTTTATACCGGCAGTCTCGAGTATGTCACAGGTAAGTTCATAGAGGTCACACACTTCATCCTCATCAGGAAGATTCAGTCTGTCGCGCCTGTCATAAAAGACCGTTCCTTCCTCGAGTTTCAGCATATACGCGCTTATATGCGGTATTTCAAGATTAATGCAGAACTTAAGAGTATCGGCCAGCGACTCTTTCGTCTGATTCGGAACACCGAGCATAACATCAAGGGAGATATTGTCTATACCGGCGGCGCGGACTGTTTTTACGGCCGAGGCCGCACGCGCGGCATCGGCAACCCGTCCCAGTGCGCGCCGCTCCGC
>JAFYJR010000047.1 GCA_017538005.1 Clostridia bacterium
GCAGGTATCGAGCAGCTCAAGGCTGAATGCGAAAAGATGATCGGCAAAGACGTTTCTCTCAACATCATTGAGATCAAGCAGCCCGACCTCGACGCTCAGCTTGTAGCGGAAGGTATCGCTGCTCAGCTCGAGAAGCGTGTATCCTACCGCCGTGCGCTCAAGCTCGCCATCGGCAGAACGATGAGACTCGGTGCCAAGGGTATCAAAGCTCAGGTTTCCGGCCGTCTCGGCGGTGCTGAAATCGCCCGTTCAGAGAGCTACCATGAAGGTACAATCCCGCTTCAGACAATCCGTGCCGACATCGACTACGGTTTTGCAGAGGCAGACACAACCTACGGCCGCATAGGCGTAAAGGTTTGGATTTACAAAGGTGAAGTCCTTCACGATTCCAGAAACAATAAGGAAAAGAACTTTAAGAAGGAAGGGGGAGCCAAGTAATGTTAATGCCAAAGAGAGTTAAGTACAGAAGGCAGCAGCGCGGCCGTCTTACAGGTAAAGCAACTCGCGGCAATACAGTAACTTACGGCGAGTACGGTCTTGTGGCACTTGAGCCCGCGTGGATCACGGCCAACCAGATCGAAGCAGCCCGTATTGCCATGACAAGATACATTAAGCGTGGCGGCCAGGTATGGATCAAGATCTTCCCTGACAAGCCGATCACCGAAAAACCCGCCGAGACCCGAATGGGTTCAGGTAAAGGTTCCCCGGAATACTGGGTAGCAGTAGTAAAACCCGGCAGAGTAATGTTTGAAATCGCCGGTGTTGATGAGGAACTTGCCCGTGAGGCCATGCGTCTTGCCAGCAACAAACTCCCCATCAAGTGCAAATTTGTTAAGAAAGAGGACGGTGAACAGTAATGAAAGCAGCAGAACTTAAAAAACTGTCCGCCGCTGAGCTTGATGCCAAGCTCCTTGAGCTTAAAGACGAACTTTTCAAACTTCGTTTCCAGCAGGCTATAAATCAGCTCGACAACCCGATGCGCATCAAGGCCGTAAAGAAAGACATCGCGCGCGTTAAAACTGTTATCCGCGATGTAGAACTCCACGGCACTGAGCAGTAAGCGGCAGGAGGAAATAAGCTATGGAAAGAAATTTAAGAAAAACTCAGGTCGGCATCGTATCATCAGATAAGATGGACAAGACTGTAGTAGTTACAGTTAAAGAGAGGGTCAGACATCCTCTTTACAAGAAGATCATAAATCGTACGGTAAAAATCAAAGCACACGATGAAAAGAACGAGTGCCAGGTAGGCGACAAGGTTCTCATTATGGAAACCCGCCCCATCTCCAAGGATAAGCATTGGCGCGTAGTTGAAATCATCGAAAAGGCTAAGTAATTAAGGAGGGAACCACTGTGGTACAGCAACAGAGTTACCTCAAGGTTGCCGACAACTCAGGCGCGAAGGAGATTATGTGCATTCGTGTGCTTGGAGGTACCGGCAGGAGGTACGCCAACATAGGCGACGTCATCGTAGCATCCGTTAAGAAGGCTGCTCCCGGCGGCGGAGTCAAGAAAGGCGAAGTAGTAAAAGCAGTAGTGGTAAGAACAAAGAAGGGCGTTCGTCGCGACGACGGCACCTATGTCCGCTTCGACGAGAACGCGGCAGTTCTTATCAAAGAAGATAAGACCCCTAGAGGAACCCGTATTTTCGGCCCCGTAGCTCGTGAGCTTCGTGAAAAGGAATTCACAAAGATTCTGAGCCTCGCTCCGGAAGTAATTTAAGGGAGGTGCAAGAGATAATGAATAATAAAGTTCACGTTAAAACAGGTGATGAAGTTATCGTTATCAACGGTAAGTACCGCGGCCAGAAGGGCAAGGTACTCGAGGTTGCACCTTCAGAGGGCAAAATCATCGTTGAGGGTATCAACATCATCACAAAGCACGTAAAGCCCAAGAAGATGGGTGAGGCCGGCGGTCTCATCAAGGCTGAAAGTGCTCTTTATGCCGACAAGGTTCAGCTTGTATGCCCGAAGTGCGGCAAGGCCACAAGAGTCGGTCACGCAGTTGACAAGAACGGCAAAAAAGTCCGCGTATGCAAGAAGTGCAACGCGCAGTTTGAATAAGAAAGGAGCAAAACCTTATGGCAAGACTTAAAGATATGTATACCAAAGAAGTTGCTCCTGCACTTATGAAGAAATTCGAGTACAAGAGCGTCATGGAAGTTCCGAAGCTTGAGAAAATCGTTATCAACGTAGGCTGCGGCGAAGCGAAGGACAACTCAAAAGTGGTTGATTCCATCATGAGCGACCTCGCCACAATAACAGGCCAGAAGCCCGTTATCTGCAAGGCGAAGAAGTCAGTCGCAAACTTCAAACTTCGTGAAGGCATGATTATCGGCGTAAAGGTAACACTTCGCGGCGAGCGCATGTACGAATTCCTCGACAGGTTCTTCAATCTCGCACTTCCGCGAGTAAGAGACTTCAGAGGTATCAACCCCGACTCATTTGACGGTCGCGGTAACTACTCAATGGGCGTTAAGGAACAGCTCATCTTCCCCGAGATAGAGTACGACAAGATCGACGCTATCCGCGGTATGGATATCTGTTTCGTAACAACCGCAAAGACAGACGAAGAAGCGAGAGAGCTCCTCACACTGATGGGCGCTCCGTTCGCAAGATAAGGAGGTATGACACGTGGCTAAGACATCACTTAAGGTTAAGCAGGCTCGTCCGGCTAAGTATTCCACAAGAGAGTACAACCGTTGTAAAATCTGCGGCAGGCCGCATGCCTACCTCAGAAAGTACGGCGTATGCCGTATCTGTTTCAGAGAGCTTGCACACAAGGGTCAGATCCCCGGTGTTAAAAAGGCAAGCTGGTAATTTGAGCAATAGGAGGGAAAAGTTATGCAGATCACAGATTCAGTAGCAGATATGCTCACAAGAATCAGAAACGCTAACAGAGCTAAGCACGATACAGTCAAAATTCCCGCATCCAACATGAAAAAGGCTATTGCTCAGATTCTTGTTGATGAAGGATACATCAAGAGCTTCTCCGTTGAAGAAGACGGAAAGCAGGGTATGATTGAAATCGTACTTAAGTATGGCGAAAACAAATCTCCGGTCATCACCGGACTGAAGAGAGTTTCAAAACCCGGTCTTCGCATCTACACAGACTGCGAAAACATGCCTTCAGTCATGAAGGGTCTCGGTATTGCGATTCTTTCCACATCCAAGGGTATCATGACCGATAAAGAAGCACGCAAAGCCCATGTGGGCGGCGAAGTGCTCGCATTTATCTGGTAAGGAGGAAACAGTAACATGTCACGTATAGGCAAAATGCCGATAGCGATTCCGGCCGGCGTAGAAGTAAAGCTCGACGGCACCACTGTTTCTGTTAAAGGCCCCAAGGGCGAACTTACCAGAACAGTGCATCCGAATATGAAGGTCGAGGTAAACGGCGCTGAGGTTACCGTTACCCGTCCGAACGACAACAAAGAGAACCGCTCACTTCACGGTCTCACCAGATCCCTCATAGCCAATATGGTAAAGGGTGTTACAGACGGTTTCACAAAGGAACTCGAAGTAAACGGTGTAGGTTACCGTGCATCAGTTGAAGGCAACAAGCTTGTTCTCAATGTCGGTTATTCACATCCTGTTGAGATGCCTCTTCCCGACGGTATCAAGGCTGAAGTTAATGACAAAAAGATCACTATCTCCGGCATTGACAACCAGAAGGTCGGACAGTTCGCAGCAGAAGTTCGTGAGAAACGTCCTCCCGAGCCGTACAAGGGCAAGGGCATCAAGTATATGGACGAACACATTCGCCGTAAAGAAGGCAAAGCCGGTAAAGGCGCATAATAAGGGAAGGAGTGTAATAGTTTTATGGTTAATAAGGCAGATACAAATAAAGCTCGTCTTAAGCGTCATAAGAGAGTACGCGGAAAAGTTTCCGGTACAGCTGCACGCCCGCGTCTTTGCGTTTACCGCTCACTTGACAACATCTACGCGCAGGTTATTGACGATGTAGCAGGTGTAACCCTTTGCAGCGCTTCCTCAAACGAGAAGAGCTTCAAGAAATACGGCGGAAACAAGGACGCTGCAAGAGAAGTCGGTAAGACACTTGCTGAGCGCGCTCTTAAGAAAAACATCGAAGAAGTTGTTTTTGATCGTGGCGGTTATGTTTATCATGGCCGTGTGGCTGAACTTGCTGAAGGCGCCCGTGAAGGCGGCCTCAAGTTCTGATTAATGGTAAGGAGGAAAAACTTTTGGCTACAAAAATAGATGCTTCTAATTTAGAGTTACAAGAGAGAGTCATTACCATTAACCGTGTATCAAAGACAGTTAAAGGTGGACGTATCTACAAATTCGCGGCTCTTGTAGTTGTCGGTGACGGCAACGGCATCGTAGGCTTCGGCATAGGTAAGTCCGGCGAAGTTCCGGATGCCATCCGCAAGGGTATCGAAGACGCGAAGAAGAATCTTATGAAAGTATCTCTCAAGGGTACAACAATCCCTCATGAGATTATCGGCAAGTACGGCGCAGGCGTTGTACTGCTTAAGCCCGCGGCACCCGGTACCGGCGTTATCGCCGGCGGTCCCGTTCGTGCGGTTGTTGAGACCGTAGGTATCAAGGACATCCGTTCAAAGGCTCTCCGTTCAAACAACCCGTGCAATGTAGTCCGCGCAACTCTTGACGGACTTTCAAAGCTCAGAAACGTTGACGAAGTAGCCGCCATCCGCGGTAAGACAGAAAAAGAGATTTTAGGTTAAGGAGGGTGGCATAAATGGCTAAGACAGAAACTGTTGAAATCAAGCTCACACGGAGCCTTATCGGCAGCAAGAAAGACCAGATTGCTACCGCAAACTCCCTCGGTCTCCGCAAAATAGGCGACAAGGCCACACAACCTGACAATCCTCAGACCCAGGGTAAGATCAAGAAGATTTCTCATCTTATCACGGTCACAAAGGCTTAAAGAAAGGTAGGACGACTTTATGAAATTACATGAACTCACACCTGCCGCAGGTTCCAAAAAGGACGTAAAACGCATAGGCAGAGGTCCGGCATCCGGCCAGGGTAAAACCGCCGGCAAGGGCCACAAGGGCCAGAAAGCCCGTGCGGGTAAGGGCATGCGCGCCGGTTTTGAAGGCGGCCAGATGCCACTCCAGAGAAGACTCCCGAAGAGGGGCTTCAACAACATTTTCGCCAAGGAAATCGTAACTGTTAATGTTTCCGACCTTGAGAAATGCTTCAAGAACGGTGATACGGTTGATGCCGCAGCACTCATCGAAGCCGGTCTCATCAAGAAGGAAAAGGACGGCGTAAAAGTACTTGGCAACGGCGAGCTCAAGAAAAAGCTCACGGTTAAGGTCAATGCTTATTCAGAGGCTGCAAAGGCAAAAATAGAAGCAGCCGGCGGAAAGGCAGAGGTGGTTTAAAATGCTGCAAACTCTTGCTAATGCTTTTAAAGTACCTGACCTTCGTAAAAAGATGCTCTATACGGCACTCATCCTGCTTCTGTTCAGACTCGGTGCTGCAATTCCGGTCCCGTTTACGGCGGCTGCGGGCGGTATCATTCAGGATACCAACGGTTCAAACTTCATGAACTACCTCAGCATGATGACCGGTGACGCGTTCAACTACGGTACACTTTTCGCAATGTCGATAACACCGTACATCAACTCGTCGATTATCATCCAGCTTCTGACAGTAGCAATTCCGGCACTCGAGAACCTCGCCAAAGAGGGTGAAGAGGGCAAGAAAAAGATAAGCTTCATCACCAGAATCGGTGCTGTAATTATCGCAGTAATGCAGTCCGCTGCATACTTCTTCTTCCTTCGCTCCGGCGGATTTATCGCGAAAGCCGCTGACGGTTCCGCTTTCACAGGCGCCTCCGCCACACTTCAGGCTCTTGTAATAATCCTTGTTCTCTCAGCCGGCGCATGTCTGCTCATGTGGATGGGTGAGTCCATCAACAGAAAGGGCATAGGCAACGGTATCTCAATGATACTTTTCGCCGGTATCGTATCGCGTATTCCGACAACGATCACTTACATCATCGGATACTTCTCATACGGCGGACTCTACTATCTCTTTGCTCCGATAGCCCTGATCATCATGATCGGCCTCGTAGTATTTATAGTATGGGTTGACGGTTCCGAGAGAAAACTTCCGGTGGCTTATGCAAAGCGCGTTGTAGGTCGTAAGATGTACGGCGGCCAGAACACCCACATGCCGATTAAAGTCAACATGTCCGGTGTTATGCCCATAATCTTCGCAAGCTCAATTCTTTCTCTTCCCCCGACACTTCAGATGTTCTTCGGCAAGAGAATAGAAGAGGGCAGCGGACTCGACAAATTCTTCCATTTGTTCGATTCCACAAACTGGTTCTACGGTTTGATCTACTTCATCTTCATCATCCTGTTCGCTTATTTCTATGCGACCATTCAGTATAATCCCATAGAAATGGCAAACAACCTGAGAAAGAACAGCGGTTCAATCCCCGGAATCAGACCCGGTAAACCGACATCCGATTACATTGCAAAAGTTCTTTCAAGAATTACATTGCTCGGCGCTCTTCTCATAAGCGTTGTCGCAATTCTCCCGATCGTTTTCTCACAGATTACGAGACTTTGCTGTCCGGCACCGATGAACCTTTCACTCGGCGGCACATCCGTAATCATCTTGGTCGGCGTAGCTCTTGAAACTGTTCGTCAGCTTGAATCTCAGATGATGATGCGTCATTATAAGGGATTCCTTGACTAATGGAGGGACTTTAAATGAATATAATCTTTCTCGGCGCTCCGGGCGCAGGCAAAGGTACACAGGCAGAGATAGTTGCCGAAAAGTACAACATCCCCACAATTTCAACGGGTAACATTATCCGCGAGGCTTTGAAGAACGGCACAGAGATGGGCCTTAAAGCAAAAGCTTTCATCGAAGCCGGACAGCTTGTTCCCGACGAAGTTGTTATAGGTATAATCAAGGAAAGACTCGCAAAGGGTGACTGTGACGACGGTTTCATCCTTGACGGTTTTCCGAGAACAATCCCTCAGGCTGAAGCTCTTGATGCCATGGGTATCAACATCGATAAAGTTGTCGAGATTGATGTTCCCGATGAGGCTATCTCAGAGCGTATGACAGGACGCAGGGTCTGCCCTGATTGCGGCGCATCCTACCACATTGTCAACAAGCAGCCTAAGGCAGAGGGCATCTGTGACAGCTGCGGCGCGCAGCTTGTTCAGCGCAAGGATGATGCGCCGGAGACAGTCGCAGACCGCCTCAAGGTTTACCATGATCAGACAGAGCCTTTAAAGGGCTACTATGATTCAAAGGGTAAACTGAGCACAGTTGAAGGCATAGGTGCGGTCGCTGAAATTACCGCACGCGTGCTGAAGGCTTTAGAGGACTGATACATGATAGTGCTCAAGACTTCAAAGGAGCTGGAACTCATGCGCGTCGCGTGCAGGATTTCAGCCGAGGCACTACAGGTTGCGGGGGAGGCAGTAAAATCCGGTATCTCCACGTGGGAAATCGACAAAATTGCCCATGACTATATTGTCCGTCAGGGAGCGGAACCCAACTTCCTGGGACTCTATGGTTTCCCCGGCACCGCATGTATTTCCGTAAACGACGAGGTCATTCATGGAATTCCGAGTAAGACCAGGATTTTGAAAGAAGGCGACATAGTCTCAATAGACCTTGGAGCCAAAATCAACGGTTTTAACGGAGATAACGCTGCCACATTTGCCGTAGGCACGATAAGTGACGAGGCAAGGCGTTTGCTTGATACAACGAGGGAATCTCTCACCGAGGGTATCAGGGCGGCTGTCGCCGGTGGCAGAGTAGGTGACATAGGTCACGCGGTACAGGAGTACTGCGAAAGCCGCGGATACGGTGTCGTTCGTGAATACGAAGGACACGGTGTCGGCACCAAACTCCATGAGGACCCCGGCGTACCAAATTTCGGTACTGCCGGCAGAGGCATAAGACTGTTGCCCGGCATGACAATTGCGATAGAGCCCATGATAAATCAGGGCACCTACAAGGTTAAGCAGTTGGATGACGGTTGGACAGTCAAGACGGCGGACGGTGCACTATCCGCCCACTTCGAACACACAATAGCCATCACGGACAACGGTCCCGTGATTCTGACAAAAGTGTAGAATTGGAGGTAAATTTATGTCAAAGCAGGACATGATCGAAATAGAAGGTGTCGTTGTAGAAGCTCTTCCGAACGCGACATTTAAGGTTGAACTCGAAAACGGTCACCAGATTTTGGCTCACATCTCCGGAAAACTCCGTATGAACTACATACGCATTCTTCCGGGCGATAAGGTTACTGTAGAAATGTCGCCGTACGACCTCACAAAGGGCCGTATCACATGGCGATCCAAGTAATGACAATTAGGAGGTAACACAAATGAAAGTCAGACCTTCTGTAAAGAAAATGTGCGACAAGTGCAAGATAATCAAGCGTAACGGCAAGGTTATGGTTATCTGCGAGAACCCGAAGCACAAACAACGCCAGGGCTGATTTCAGCTCTGAACCATTAATGGAGGTAAAAAAATGGCTCGTATTTCAGGTGTAGATTTACCGAGAGATAAGAGAATTGAAGTTGCCCTCACCTACATTTACGGTATCGGTCAGAAGACAGCAAACGATATCATTGCTGCCACAGGCGTAAATCCCGACACACGTGTCAAGGATTTGACTGAAGACGACGTAGCAAAGCTGCGTGAGTACATTGACCACAATCTTAAAGTAGAAGGTGACCTCAGAAGAGAGACAGCTCTTGAAATCAAGAGACTCGTTGAAATCGGTTGCTATCGCGGCGTTCGTCACAGAAAGGGACTTCCCGTAAGAGGTCAGCGTTCAAAGACAAACGCTCGTACACGCAAGGGTCCGAAGAGAACCGTTGCAAACAAGAAGAAGTAATTAGGGAGGGGTACAATTGGCTACAAAAGGTGCTAAGAAAGGCACAACTACTCGTAGACGTCGCGACCGCAAGAATATTGACCGCGGTGCGGCACATATCCAATCCACTTTCAACAATACTATAGTCACAATTACCGATACACAGGGTAACGCGGTGTCATGGGCATCCGCAGGCGAGATGGGCTTCAGAGGATCCAAGAAGTCCACACCGTTTGCAGCTCAGACTGCTGCCGAGGTAGCCGCGAAGGCTGCCGTTGACCACGGTATGAAAACTGTTGAAGTATATGTAAAAGGCCCCGGCGCCGGTCGTGAAGCCGCAATCCGCGCACTTCAGACAGCAGGTCTTGAAGTTACATCCATCAAGGACGTTACTCCGATCCCGCACAACGGCTGCCGTCCGCCCAAGAGAAGACGTGTATAATCAGGAGGAAATGTAAATGTCAAGATACACAGGTGCAGTTTGTAAACAGTGCCGCCGTGAGGGCAAGAAGCTTTTCCTCAAGGGCGACAGATGCTATACAGGCAAATGCGCATTAGAACGTCGTTCATACGCTCCCGGTCAGCATGGCCAGGGCAGAAAGAAGACTTCCGAATACGGTATCCAGCTCCGCACAAAGCAGCAGGCAAGAAGATACTACGGTATTCAGGAAAGCCAGTTCCACAAGTACTTCCTCATGGCTGAAAAGATGGAAGGCATGACAGGTGAGAACTTACTTAAACTCTGCGAAAGCCGCCTTGACAATGTAGTTTACCTGCTTGGTTTCGCCAGCTCTCGTCAGCAGGCCCGCCAGCTCGTAACACACGGTCATTTCAAGGTAAACGGCAAGAAGTGCAACATTCCGTCGTATCTTCTTTGCGCAGGTGACACAATATCAATCAAGGAGAAAAGTGCCGATACTGAAAGCTTTAAGGTTATTCTTGAAGCCAACGGTTCAAGACCGGTACCAACATGGCTCTCTAAGGACAACACCTCCGGTAAGGTTGTTAATCTTCCTGACCGTGAACAGATTGGTGTTCCCGTTGAAGAGCACTACATCGTTGAGTACTATTCCAAATAATGCCGCATAATTAAAACTTAATATTGCGACATCTCATTATCTTAAGGAGGGTTTTGAATGATAAGTATCGAAAAGCCGAATGTTGAGTGCATCGACACAGGCGACACTTATGGCAAGTTTACTCTGGAACCGCTTGAGAGAGGTTTTGGTACAACGGTTGGCAACAGCCTTCGTCGCGTCCTTCTTTCATCTCTTCCGGGTTATGCTATAACATCCGTAAAGATTGATGGCGTTCTTCATGAGTTCACAACCATCAAGGGTGTCAAGGAAGACATCACAGAGATAGTTTTGAATCTGAAGAGCGTAATCCTCAAGATAAATGGCGATGGCCCCAAGACAATGTACATTGAGGCTTCAGGCGCAGGCGAGGTTACCGCGGGTGACATCAAGGGTGACTCAGACGTTGAGATTTTAAACCCCGAACTTCACATAGCGAGCCTTGACAAGGGCGCAAAGCTTTCAATGGAATTGACTGCAGACGTCGGCAGAGGTTATGTTTCGGCTGAGAGAAACAAGCTCGAAATGCAGCCGCCGATTGGCGTAATTGCTATAGATTCAATCTATACACCTGTACTGAAGGTCAACTATACCGTTGAGAATACCCGTGTAGGTCAGCGTATCGACTTTGATAAGCTCACACTCGAGGTATGGACGAACGGTACGATTTCCGCGAAGGAAGCCGTATCGCTCGGCGCCAAGATCCTCAACGATCACCTCAAGTTGTTCATCGATCTGTCTGAAAATGAATTCATGACAGACGTACTCGTTGAAAAGGACGACAACTCAAGAGAGAAAGTCCTCGAGATGACCATTGAAGAACTTGATTTGTCTGTTCGTTCTTTCAATTGCTTGAAGAGAGCAGGCATCAACACGGTAGAAGACCTTACGAACAGATCAGAAGACGATATGATGAAGGTCCGCAACCTCGGCAAGAAGTCTCTTGACGAAGTTATCGCGAAACTCGATTCACTCGGCTTCACACTTCGTAAAGAAGAAGAATAAGGGAAGGAGTGTTTTTAAATGCCAGGCACAAGAAAACTCGGCAGAGCAAGCGATCATCGCAAGGCAATGCTTCGCGGTATGGTCACTTATTTGCTCGAGACCGGCAAACTTGAAACCACCGTTACCCGCGCTAAAGAAGTCCGCTCCATGACGGAGAAGATGATAACTCTCTCCAAGGATGCGACTCTTGCAAACAAGAGACAGGTTTTGGCCTATGTCACAAAAGAGGACGTAGCAAAGAAACTCTTTGACGAAATCGGTCCGAAGTATAAGGACGTAAACGGCGGTTACTGCCGTATTATCAAGACAGGCCCGCGCCGCGGCGACGCAGCCGAGATGTGCATCATAGAGCTCGTCTGATAAACGGTAACACACATAAAAAGAGAACCCTGAGAGGCAAAACCTCTCAGGGTCTTTTTATATTGATAATATTATAGAGATGTGCTAAAATTTATGCGTAAAACTGAAGATGACCATATGGTTTCGAGCAAAATAACCTAAGCTTTTGTATGGTTTTTTGCTAGGGTTTTGTCGGAAACGACAGGGCCTCCCGTTTTGGAAAGGAATCATTCGATGACACGTATATTCGGTGAATCCATATCCATATGGGTTCACCTTTTGTTTTGCAAAAACTTTTAGCTAAAAGGAGATGTTCACTATGAACACAAGAAAGCTTGTTGCCATTCTCATGGCACTCGTAATGGTTCTCGGTCTTGCGGCCTGCGCAAAGGCTCCCGAAGCTCCGGCAGCGGACGACACAGGCAAGGACGAGACTCCGGCCGTTACACTTAGTCTTGACATCCTCAAGGAAGAGGATGACGCCATGATTAACAACTATACCGTTATAGCTGTTAATGACAAGGCAGACTGGAAAGACGCTGACGGAAACGCAGTTGCTGATGTTAAGATCAACACAGCAGGCGCTGACGCTTTCATCAACTGGCTTCTTTCTGAAGGTCTTGACCTCTGTGCCGCTTACGGCAAGGACACTTATGGTGTGCCTCTTTTCACACTTAAGGATGATGCTCCGAAGTCAACAGCGACTATAGAGAAGGCTACTGATGAGACAAAGACAATCCGTCTTTCAACAACAACATCCGTAAACGACTCAGGTCTCCTCGGTTCAATCCTTCCCGTATTCGAAGAGAAGTACGGCTACAAGGTAGAGGTATTCTCAGCCGGTACAGGTAAGGCCATCGCCAATGCCCAGATGGGTAACGCTGATGTTATCCTTGTTCACGCAAAGGCTTCTGAGGAAGATTTTGTTGCTGCAGGTTATGCAAGAGTAGTTGACGGTTTCTCAGCTGAGAGACTTACATTTATGTACAACTATTTCGTACTTGTAGGTCCGAAGGATGACCCGATCGGTGTTAAGGAAGCAGCTGACGTTAAGACAGCTTTCGCTCTTATCGCTGAAAAGGGCGCTGCAGGCGAAGCCAAATTCGTATCCCGTGGCGATGAGTCCGGAACACACAAGGCTGAAATCAAGCTCTGGCCGGAAGATCTCGGTATCACAACTGATGCTGAGTCCTTCAAGGATTACACAGACTGGTACATTTCAGCTAACGCAGGCATGGGCGCCTGCATCAAGATGGCTGACGAGATGGGCGCTTACATCCTCACAGATAAGGCTACATATCTCACAGCTGCAGGCAACTATGAGCAGTTCCTTGCTGATCTTGCCGCGTAAGGTAATTAATGCAAAACATTTTTGTAAAAGCCATTGAGCTTATCGCGTCGCATGACCCTGAGCTCATAAGTATAGTTAAGATTACACTTAGAATGTGCTTTTCAAGCTCCCTTGTGGCACTCCTTTTAGGAGTGCCCTTTGGGGCTTTTTTGGCTTTAACCCGATTTCCCGGAAGAAGAGCGATAATAGTTTTAAACAGAACTTTGATGAGCATGCCGCCGGTTGTATGCGGTCTCATCTGCTATATCATGTTCTCGGGTGTGGGATCTCTTCGCGCGCTTGAACTTCTCTATACCGTAACCGGTATGGTAATAGCGCAGGTAATACTCATAACACCCATAGTCGCCGCAAACACGGAGACGTTTTTGTCCGGAATAGTTCCCGAACTTCGTGAGACCACAAAAGGTATGGGCCTCGGTTTTGGCAAGACGCTCGGCCTCACGATACTTGAAAGTAAATATCAGATAGTTTCGACCTACCTTGTGGGATTTGCACGCTCGATAGCTGAGGTAGGTGCCGTATCAATGGTAGGTGGTGCCATTGTATACAAGACAAATGTCATGACCACCGCGATAATGAACTATACAAGCAGAGGAAACTTCTCGAAGGCTATGGCCATAGGTATTATACTTATGACTCTCTCTCTGATTGTAAATATCATTGTTCATCTGATGTCCGAGAGGGTGGTGGATGACCGATGAAGATAACAAACATGAAAAAAACGTACGGCACAAAAGTCGCACTTGATATAGATGAACTCGAATTTGAAGACGGCAAGATTTACGCCATAGTCGGCGCGAACGGCAGCGGCAAGTCGACGCTTATACGCGCCATGGCGGGCACGATAAAAACGGACGACGGCAGGAAGGCTGATTTCGGCGGCAAAACACATTGTTATATGCCGCAGAAAAATCACGCCTTTAAGATGTCGACCGAAAAGAATGTACTGCTTGGCGCAAAGGGGGAAGACGCGAAAGGAAAAGCGAGCGCCCTGATGAAAGAGCTGAAGATAGATTCGCTGGCAAAGGCCAAGGCGCACAGGCTCTCCGGAGGAGAGACTGCCAAGATGGCTCTTTGCCGCACAATGCTCAGCGGAGCGCAGGTGCTGCTCCTGGATGAGCCTACAGCTGCAATGGACGTTGAGTCCACTTTGCTTGCAGAGGATATTATAAGAAGATATAATAAAGACAACGGGGCGACAATAATCCTCATAACTCACTCGCTCAGCCAGGCAAAGCGCCTCGCGGATGAAATCATTTTCATGAAGGACGGTAAAATCCTTGAAAAAGGCGAGACCGGTAAAATCCTGAGTAACCCCGAAAAAGCCGAGACAAAAGAATTCCTCGAATTTTTCAGTTCGGAGATATAGCGGTTAATGTATGGAAAACAGAGAAATAGAATACTTTGACAACCTTTGGAATGAGTCCCATCCGAAAGACGGGATGAAACATACCAGGGAGACCTGGGACAGGCTTGCCGAAGGGTGGAATGATGACCCGGCAGAGGTCAGAAAGCAAAAGGATAAACAGTGTGACGATGTAACAGAGTTCTTTGTCGAAAGAGGAATTTTGACGAAGGACTCTGAAGTTGTCGATATAGGTTGCGGAGCGGGCACATATGCCGTCCGTTTTGCGCAAAAAGCGAAGTCGGTGACCTGTACCGACATATCCCCGAAAATGCTTGATATCTGTAAAAAGACTGCTGATGAAGCAGGTATAAGCAATGTAAAATGCATCGAATGTGATTTTCTTGAATATGACGCTTCGGCCTGGGCAGACAGATTTGATCTGGTGTTTACATCGCTCACACCTGCCATGAGCGGGGCGAAATCCGTTGAGAAAGTAAACGGGATCAGCAGGGGCTGGTGTTTCAACAACAGTTTTGTCTACAGAAAAGACAACATCCGCAACGCGGTAATGAAGGATGTTTTCGGCAAAGAACCCACAAACAAGTGGGGCAACAGTTCGGTTTACTGTCTTTTCAACATACTCTGGCACATGGGCTTTTTGCCGGAACTTAAGTACTACAAGGAAATCATCGAATATGATTATGACCTCACTTACGATTTTGCGAAGGCTGTCGTTGTGAATATAATCAGGGACCGCGCGCCGACTGATGAAGAGGTAAAAAGAACTCTTGATTACCTCGAAAGGAATATGTCGGCGGACGGTAAAATTAAAAAAATAACCGAGTCACTTTACGGCTGGACATTTTGGAATGTTAAGGAGGGCAGAGCGTGAAGGACAGCTTCGGACGAAACATAGACTATCTTCGAATATCTGTCACAGACCGCTGTAATCTGCGCTGTGTCTACTGTATGCCGGAGGAGGGTGTCGAGCCCATCTCCCACGGCGATGTATTGTCATACGAAGAAACGATAAGACTTGCGAGAATTTTCGCAAGTCTCGGCATAAAGGATATCAGGCTCACCGGAGGCGAGCCGCTTGTAAGAAAGGGTATTGAGAGCCTCATTGCCGATATAAAAAAGATGCCCGGCATCGAGACCGTCAGCATAACCACGAACGGCATCCTCATACCGGAGAAGTTTGAGATGCTCAAAGCCGCGGGACTTGATGCCGTAAACATAAGCCTGGATACACTGAACAAAGAAAAGTTTGTAAAGATTACGAGACGGGAAGGTTTTGAGAAAGTAATCGAAGCCATAAAACTCTGTGAGGATCAGGGTATAAAAACCAAGGTTAACTGCGTCGCGATGAGAGGTGTAAATGACGACGAGTTTGCGTCAATTGCAAGTCTTGCGCTTGATCATAATATCTGCGTCAGGTTTATAGAATATATGCCCGTCGGCAAAAATGATTTCACGAAATGCGTTCCCACGGAAGAGATAAAAGAAAAGATTGAAGCAGTATACGGACCGCTTGAGAAGATAAATTCAGAAGGCTTCGGTCATGGTCCTGCGGTATACTATAAAGCGGAGGATTTCGTCGGAGCTATAGGCTTCATTTCTGCAATGACCTGCGCATTCTGTGAGTCCTGCAACCGTGTCCGACTTACGGCAGAGGGCTTTTTGAAGCTCTGCCTCCAGTATGACACGGGTGCTGATCTGCGCGGACCTTTAAGGGCAGGCGCGACAGATGAGGAAATAGCGAAAATCATTGAGGCGGCCGTCGCGCAAAAACCGAAGCAGCATACTTTCAACGATTACTTCGGCGCGGACGACATTGATGACCGCGGTATGTCAAAGATAGGTGGATAGTATGGTAGATTTAAATCAGTGGCTTCTTGAAGCCAAGGCCGACCCTTCAGCTGCGAAGTGCGGCATGTACCTGACACACAGCGGTGTTGTCAGGGAAACTGCAAAGGCGCAGGTGAGACAGGGTGTGGAGTCCGCGCCGGTAACGGGTATGT
The DNA here is from genome assembly GCA_017538005.1 of Clostridia bacterium. Taxonomy (GTDB): domain Bacteria; phylum Bacillota; class Clostridia; order Oscillospirales; family Acutalibacteraceae; genus UBA1227. Next base: position 15,993 of record JAFYJR010000047.1, read on the forward strand.
TCTTCTCCTATGACAAGGAGAAAGTCGATGCGGCGATAGAAGAGGCGTATACATTGCCCGGAATTTATTATATTCGTGTCTGGCTGGCAGAAGGTGAACTGTCTGTCGGCGATGACATTATGTATGTTCTGATAGGCGGCGATATCCGCCCGCATGTTATAGACGGCCTGCAGTTCCTGGTCGGTAAGATTAAGAGCGAATGTGTTAAGGAGATTGAAAGATGAGTGAGCAGAAGATAATAAAGGCGGCAGTTTTGACTATGTCCGACAAGGGCTCAAAGGGTGAGCGCGAGGACCTGTCAGGTCCCGCGATAAAAGATTTCGTTGAGCCCTACGGCTATGAAGTAGTTGACTATAAAGTCATTCCTGATGACTTTGATGTGATAAGAAAAGAGATAAAGAGGATTGCCGATGAGGATGTGGCAAACGTCATATTCACGACGGGCGGCACGGGTTTCTCACAGCGCGATGTGACGCCCGAGGCCACAAAGTCCGTTTGCCACAGAGATGTTCCGGGAATACCGGAGGCAATGCGCGCGGCATCAATGCAGATTACTAACAAAGCTATGCTTTCAAGAGCATACGCCGGCATAAGGAAGAACACTCTGGTAATAAATATGCCGGGTTCTCCCAAGGCGGTTGTTGAGAGCCTTGAAGTAATTATCGAGCCGCTTCGTCACGGCATTGAAATACTTATCGGTGACGCATCCGAATGCGCAAGGAAGTAAAGTATGTTAACTGTTAAAACTTCGAGTGAAGCTGAAAAGATAATAGCCGACACCTTCGGTGAAATCAGAACCGGAACTGAAGAAGTAACGCTTGCCTCTTCGGTCGGAAGAATTCTGGCTGTCGATATAGTTGCGACTGAAGATGTGCCGGGCTTTAACCGCTCAACCGTTGACGGCTATGCGGTGAAGGCCGCGGATACATTCGGCTGCTCTGATTCCATACCTGCAATACTTGATTTTGTCGGTGAAGTTTTAATGGGCGAGAGCCCGAAGTTTGAGATTGGAAAGGACCAGTGCGCGTATGTGCCCACGGGCGGCGAGCTGCCGCAGGGCGCGGATGCCATGGTCATGCTTGAGTTTTCCGAGGACTACGGGGACGGCACACGCGCCCTGTTAAAACCTTCTGCGCCGGGACAGCATGTCACTTTTGTGGGTGATGACGTAAAACGCGGCGCGGAGGTTTTAAAGGCAGGAACCTGCCTGGCGGCTCGCCATATCGGCGCCCTGGCCGCAATGGGATACTCTTCCGTTTCGGTGTACAAAAAACTGAAGGTTGCGGTTATCTCCACGGGCGACGAACTTGTTGATGTAACGGAAAGCCCTGTCGGCGCACAGGTAAGAGATATAAACAGTTATGAGATTTGTGCCGCCTTGGAAAAATTGGGTTGTGATTGCACAAGTTTCGGTATAGTTAAAGATGAGTTGCCGCTTTTAGAGAGTAAGGTAAAGGAAGCGGTGGACAATTTTGACATGCTTATCGTTTCCGGTGGCAGCTCAGTGGGTGTCAAGGATGCGACATTCAAAGTATATGACAAGCTCGGAGAGGTATTGTTTCATGGCATAGCGATAAAACCGGGTAAGCCTACAATCTGCGCAAGCATAGAAGGCAAGCCGTGCTTCGGTTTGCCGGGACATCCTCTGGCCGCGTTTTATATTTTCAATCTCTTTGTAAAACCGCTTATACTGACAATGAGCGGAGCATCAAAAGAGATGGTTCTGAAGAAGAGACTTCCTGTTACCCTCTCGATTCCGAGCAACCACGGAAGAGAGGAGTGCGTCGGGGTAAGGATAATTGATCGTGACGGCAGGGAATATGCCGAGCCGGTTTACACCAAATCCGGACTTATAAGCACTCTGTCCGCTATCGACGGATTTGTCAGAATCGGCAGGGATGTGGAAGGAATCGGCGGCGGAGAAGAAGTTGAGGTGGAACTGTTTTGAAATATGAGTATCTGACAAACGAGGATCTGGCGGTTGCCGTTGAATCCTATATTGCTGTCTTAAAAAGCGGGGGCCTCGCTCCGAAAACAGAGACTGTTCCCGTCGCTGAGGCGGCAGGACGGATAACCGCGCACGCGGTTTATGCGCATATTTGCGCGCCTCATTACAATGCCTCCGCTATGGACGGCATTGCCCTTATGGCTTCGGTTACGTTCGGCGCGACGGAGACAACACCGGTACGCCTTACGGAGGATCAGTTCATCCAGGTTGATACGGGCGACCCCATGCCCGAGATCACTGATGCCGTTGTAATGATCGAAGATGTCATACGTGACGGTGATGATGTTTTACTCTATACCGCGGCAGTACCTTGGCAGCATGTACGCCAGATAGGTGAGGATGTATGCGCGGGAGATATGATACTTCCGTCATACACGGAGATCACTCCGGCGGCACTCGGCGCCATGCTTGCGGGCGGTGTCCTTGAGGTTGATGTGGTAAAGGCGCCGGTCGTCGGTATAATACCGACGGGCGATGAAATCGTGCCGCCGTGCACCGATCCCGCTCCCGGAGATATCATTGAGTTTAACTCAACAATATTCTCGGGTATACTTCAAAGCTGGGGAGCCGTTCCCAGGGTATATCCCATAGTCAAAGATATAAAGGAAGATATCATCTCGGCGATGGAAAAAGCCGTTGCCGAGTGCGATGCCGTGCTTATAAACGCGGGCTCATCCGCAGGCAGAGACGACTACTCGTCTCTCGCCGTTTCGACGGTCGGCCGCGTCCTCTATCACGGCATCGCCATAAAACCCGGCAAGCCCGCCATATTGGGCTATGCTGACGCAAAACCCATCCTGGGCGTGCCGGGATATCCTGTCTCGGGTATCATAGTTCTTGATCAGATTTTCAGACCGGTCGTTGAAATAATGACCGGCAGAAATCTGCACAGGCAGACAGTTATAAAAGCATCTCTCGGCAGAGTGATGCTTTCGCCCCTGAAGTACAGGGAGTTTGTCAGGGCAAGAGTAGGCCTTGATGAAAACGGAAACTATATCGCCACACCTTTGAACAGGGGCGCGGGTGTTGTAACATCATTTGTCAAGGCAGACGGCATTATAGATATCCCTCAGGACTGCGAGGGCTATGAGGCGGGGGATACTGTCGATGTAACTCTCCTTCGCCCTAAGGCGGATATTGACAATACGCTGACCATAATCGGCAGTCACGACCCGCTTATTGATGAAGTCATCGATGTGCTGAAAATCGAAAACATCGATTCGGTTGTTTCTTCTTCACACGTCGGTTCCATGGGCGCGATAATGGCGATAAAGCGTGGGGAGGCCCAGATGGGCGCCATCCACCTGCTTGATGAGGAGACCGGCGGATACAATGACTCCTACATTGCCAAGTACTTCCCAAACGGCGGTGTAAAGCTTGAAAAAGGTGTAAAGCGCGTTCAGGGAATAATGGTAGCGAAAGGAAATCCGAAGAACATCCGATCCTTTGCCGATCTGAAAAAAGAGGGCATCTCTTATGTCAATCGTCAGAAGGGAGCGGGCACCAGAATACTCTGCGACTTTCTTCTGAAGCAGAACGGTATGTCGCCGTCGGATCTCTACGGCTATGAGCGTGAGGAATTCACTCACACTTCCGTTGCCGCGCAGATTGCTTCCGGCACCGCTGACGCGGGCCTGGGCATTTACTCGGCCGCAAAAACATATGACCTTGATTTCATACCGGTGTGCAACGAGGAGTATGACTTCCTTATAGACGAAAAGGCATTTTCTGATGAGAAGGTACAGAAGTTCCTGTCTGTACTTCACAGCGATGAGATAAAAGAGAGACTGAAGAGAATGGGAGGATATGAGACATGGGATTGACGCATATTGATGAAAACGGCGCTGCGCGCATGGTTGATGTCGGCGACAAGGAATACACTCACAGAACGGCCAAAGCCCAGGCGGTCGTCACCATGAAGGCCGAGACGCTTGAGCTTATCAAAGAGGGTAATATCAAGAAGGGCGATGTATTCTCATGCGCCCGTATAGCCGGAATTATGGCGGCAAAGAAGACTTTTGAAATAATCCCCATGTGTCATCCGCTGCCTCTTGAAAAGATTGCCGTGGATATTGAGGCAATAAATGATACACAGGTAAAAATAATCTCCACCGTGTCCTGTACGTACAAGACAGGGGTGGAGATGGAAGCTCTGACTGCGGCAAATGTGGCTGCTCTCACAATCTACGATATGTGTAAAGCGGTTGACCGCGGTATGGAAATTTCCGACTGTTTCCTTCTCTACAAAGACGGAGGAAAGTCAGGAGTTTTTGAAAGATAATTATTTGTAGAATGCCATGACGGTGCCCGACGGACGAACAGTTACGTCGGACGCCGTTTCATTTTTGACGATGCAGGAGTCGACGCTTATCGTGGGTATGATGTAGGCGTTGTCGAGAATATAGGTCTCGCAGTTTACGAGCGCCTCGGTCAGCTGGTCCTTGTTCTCAGCGCCGAAGGTGAGACTTACGAGCCTGTCATACTCGGGGTTTTTCAGGTTGATTATATTGTTTGTCGAATTTGAAGTGAAGTTCTTCAGGTATTCGCCCGCGAGAAAGTCCGAAGTGACTATCGTGGTGTAGGCAATGTCGTAGTTGCCCTTGTTTACCGCGGCGTCAAGTTCTGCCTGTGTGGGATAGGGTTCTATGGTAAGAGTCATCGCTACACCGAAGGTTTTCTGCCAACCCTGGATTATTGTCTTGACGGCATCCATGTCTTCCTCAAGGCATGCGAGAGTGATATCAAGAGAAATGTCATCAGGCACTTCCTGTTCCTCGTTTCTTGCTTTGAGAGCTTTATAAATCTCTTCCGCTTTCGCGGGATCATATTCCGGCGCGCGAAGGACATTCGCGTTTGCGCGGTAGGAGATGCCGGCCTGGAGGAGGCAGGCGGAAGGTATCAGGCCTTCGGCCCTTGATATGCCTTTGCCGACGAGGGCCTCGACATCTGTCGAGTGCGCAAACGCCACTCTAATGCTCTTGTAGGTATAGAGCTTTTCATTTGCACAGTTGAAGCAGAAAGCTTTGATTGAATTCTTGTAATGTGTTGTCGTGTAGTCCTTGCCGATATCTTTCGCCTCTGCGGCAGAAACGGCTTTTATGCTGAAGTTGCGTTCGACATCTTCAGAGGGGACGAAGAGCCTTACGGTTTCGGTAAGAGCTTTGAACGCGCCTTTGTAGTTCGGATTTTTCTTTAAAGTTACTGCGCCTATGTCCTCGTCAAAGAGTCCGAGATAGTATGGACCGTTTGAGAGGATGAGACTTGTTGACAGACCATACCTTCCCTGTGTCTCGTTGAAGAAGACTTCCTTGCAGGGCATACATACCGGAAGCGCGAGAGCTGTCAGGAGACTTTCGTCGGGTTTCTTCAGTTCTATGACGAGTGTCACATCGTTCGTGGCATAGGCGCGGTCTACGGCATCGAGCATATAGGCATAGGGTGCTTCGGTAATTTCATCCAGGGCGCGCATTATGCCGAAGGCGTAGTCTTCAGCAGTGACGCGGGTATCGAGGGCTTTGACGAAGTCCTCTCCGAGGGCTTCCTTCGCGCTCTTCGGGACATACCACTGAGCATCGTCGCGCAGGGCGAAAGTATATGTCAGACCGTCAGCCGAGACAGACCAGGCCTGCGCGGCGGCCTTCTGGATATTTCCTTCCGCGTCGATTCGGACGAGGCCTTCGAAACAGTTGTTGAGTATGGTTTCAAGATCCGTACCTACGGCTATCTGGGGGTCATAGCAGTTAGGGACGGATTTTATCTGGGCAACGATTGCAGTGGATTTGTTCTTTTTGCAACCGGTGAAATTTAAAATCATTATGAGGCAGAGGAAGAGTATAAGTCCGGATTTTCGGACACTGTGTTGTGTTATAATAACCATGCCTCCTTTTTGTTTTTACATATTTTATCATATATGCTAAAATAAATCCATCAAAGAAAGGGTGTTTTCATGAATACGACGCTGATAACAATATTGCTTGTACTTATAGCAATTTTACTTATAGTATGCATAGTTCTGCTTATTCTGAACAGGAAGAAAATCGGCGAGATAGATCAGATTGACCAGGCCGCCGCCTTCCGTTCCGTCGAGGATAAAATACGCGACGTCGGACGCGTCACATCCGAAGAATTCCACCGTTCGCGCGTGGAGGCCGCGGGCAACAAGGACGCGGTTGTAAAGCAGATTGCCGAGCTTCAGGAGAAGAATCTTGAGAGTCAGATGAATCTCGGTGACCGCATAAACCGTTCCCTCGGAGAGATAAGAGAGGGCAATGAGAAAAAGCTCGACGAGATGCGCCAGACAGTCGATGAAAAGCTGACAAAGACTTTAACCACGCGCCTTGACAGTTCATTCAAGACGGTTTCAGACCAGCTTGAAAATCTCTATAAGTCTCTCGGTGAGATGAAGGAACTCTCTGCCGGTGTCACGACAAATGTCTCAAGTCTCAACCGTATCCTGACAAACGTCAAGGCCCGCGGAACCTGGGCAGAGGTCCAGCTCGAGTCCATACTCGATCAGACGATTCCCGGCATGTACGAGAAAAATGTCGCGACAAAACCCGGGTCGCTCGCCCGCGTGGAATTTGCCGTAAAGATACCCTCAGGTGAGGATTCCTCGAAGTTCGCGTACCTTCCCATCGACAGCAAATTCCCAATGGAAGATTACGCCCGTCTCTGCGAGGCGGCCGACGCGGCCGATGCCCCCGCGCTTGAGGCGGCCCGCAAGGCACTTGAAACCCGCGTGAAGGACGAGGCGAAACAGATAAACGCGTACATAAATGAACCCCTGACCACGCCGTTTGCCATTATGTACCTGGCTACCGAAGGCCTTTACGCCGAAGTCACTTCCTCAAAGAACGGACTTGCCGAAGAGATTCAGTCCAAGTACGGAATTATGGTGGCCGGTCCCACGACGATTACCGCTCTTTTAAACTCGCTTGCCATGGGCTTCCGCGCAATTGCCATAAATGAAAAAGCAAATGAAGTAAGAGAACTTCTCTCGGTCACAAAAGTCCAGTACGGAAAGTTTGAGGAGATTCTCGCCAAAGCGCAGAGCAAGATTACTGATGCCGGCAAGGCCCTCGGCGAGGCTCAGCACAGAAATGAGATCATAAACAAAAAACTGAAAAATGTTGACGCTATCGATATGGGTGAGGCAGACGCCCTCCTGCAGATAGAAGAATAAAAACGAGCCCTCGTCGGAGGGCTCTTTTTCTTGCAAGTATACTATTTAATGTGTATAATTTTTGTGTATGTTATTTTTCATTCGAGGAGAATGTTTATGGATTATTACGAGATAGTAAAACACATGTCTCTCAGGGAACAGGCCCGCCTTGTAACAGGCGCGGATTTCTGGCACACATGGGCGCCGCTCAAGTACGGTATGCCCTCTGTCATGATGAGCGACGGCCCCAACGGTCTTCGCAAACAGGTTAAGGGAAAGACCATAACTTCCGTATGTTTCCCGTCCGTGACCGCGCTTGCGGCGTCATGGGACCGCAGTGTGCTCGCACAGGTAGGCGGCGCACTCGCTGATGACTGTAAAGCAAACCGCGTTTCTGTTCTTCTGGGCCCCGGCATAAATATTAAACGTTCACCTCTCTGCGGCAGAAACTTTGAGTATTATTCAGAGGATCCGGTACTTGCCGGTGAACTTGCCGCGTCTTACATCAATGCGGTTCAGGAAAAAGGTGTCGGCACATCCCTCAAGCACTTTGCCGCGAACAGCACAGAGAAGCGTCGTATGGTCTCAAACTCCCTTGTCGATGACCGCGCGCTTCGCGAGATTTATCTTCGCGGATTTGAGATAGCCGTAAAGAAGGCACAGCCCTGGACTGTCATGATGGCCTACAACAAACTGAACGGTACTTACTGCACCGAGAACATGTGGCTTATGGAACATGTCCTTCGCGGCGAGTGGGGCTTCAAGGGCCTCACCGTATCCGACTGGATGGCAGTTGATGACAGAGTCAAGAGTATTGAAAACGGACTTGATCTTGAGATGCCCGGTACGGGATACGCAAATGTCCGCAAGATTGCCAAGGCATACAGACAGGGCAAGTTTGACCTGTCAAACTTAAATGTCGCCGCGTCAAAGATCGCCGAGCTCGTCACCAAGTCGGAACCGCTGCTGCGCGTTCCGGCGCCTGCACGCAACCTTGATGGCAATCATGAAGTCGCGCGCATTACTGCGGAGCAGTGCCCTGTCCTGTTGAAGAACAACGGCGCTCTTCCCATAATGCCGGGACAGACCATTGCCATTATCGGTCAGCGCGCAGATAAAATCATGTACCAGGGCGCAGGCAGCGCCGGCATAAACTCATACAAAGTTGTAAGTGTTATTGACGCTTTCAAAGCCGCGAACACACCGTATGTTTACGCGCAGGGATATGATATCAACATGCCCGCGGTAATCAATTCCAGATTCATCAATGAGGCGGTTGCCGCAGCCAAAGTCGTAACCACTCCGCTTGTCTTTGTAAGCTGTGACGAGATAGACGCGACTGAAGGCGCTGACAGAGTCAGCATGGGTATACCGAAGTCACAGGTTGCCCTTATCGAAGCGGTCTGCAACGCAAACCCGAACACAGCGGTAATTCTCACATCGGGCAGCTGCGTTGAGATGCCGTGGGTAAACCTCCCCTCGGCAATCCTTCAGACCTATCTCCTCGGCGAGGCCCAGGGTACTGCTGTTCATGATATCATCATGGGCAGAGTTTCACCGAGCGGAAAACTTCCCGAGACTTATCCGGTTCGCTTCGAGGATACGCCGTGTCCGGAAAACTACCAGACACAGGATGACAACAACCTCATCTACAAAGAGAGTATCTACGTCGGATACCGTTACTACGAGAAGGCAAATGTTCCGGTACTTTTCCCCTTCGGACACGGCCTCTCATACACGAGCTTCAGCTATTCGGACCTCGCGCTTTCGGCAAAGCGCATGACGCCGAACGATACGCTTACGCTTTCTTTCAACATTACAAACAACGGCGGCTATGCCGCTGCCGAGACAGCTCAGGTATATGTCGGTCTCAAGGACTCGCTCGTATACAGAGCAAAGAAGGAACTCAAGGAATTCGCGAAAGTATTCGTAAATCCCGGTCAGACCCAAACGGTGACTGTTGAACTCGACAGAAGCGCATTCGAGTACTATTCACCGACTCTTAAAGCCTGGGTTGTCGAACCCGGTGATTATGATATTTATATCGGATCTTCTTCCGCCGATATTCGTCTTACGGCAATTGTCGAGATGGATTCAAGAGAAAACTCCGGTGAGATTAACTACGCCGAGGCAACCCCGAGGTACTGGAACGCCGACATAAAGAATGTCGACGAAGAGGACTTTGTGGACATCTTCGGTTCTTATCCTTCCGAGTTTGTACCGAAGAGGACGGACGACCGTGTGACGAGAGACAACTGTCTTGACGAACTTAAAGATCAGAAGAATGCCAAGAAGATTATCGGTCTTATGGAAACTGTTATCGGTACGGTTTGTCCGGATCCGGCCCAGTATGCCATTATTTATAATTCGATAGCGACAATTCCGCTCAAGAGATTTACAGGTATCTCTCTCGGTGCTCTCTCTGACGCGACAATTGACGGATTTGTTCACTACTTCAACACGGGTTCAGTCGCTGATATGCTCAAGGTTATCTCTTTCGGTATCCCTGATACGGCGCTCAACCTCATTGATCCGCTCGCAAGAAAGATAGCCGACAAGATGTCTACAAAATAAGACAAAAAAATAAAACCCGCTCCGTTTTGGAGCGGGTTTTTTGTATTTGTTTTATTCGTCCAGTGCGTAAGCTGCCTCGAGAACTATCTTCATTGCGCTTTCAATCGCTTTTACATTTATGTTCTCTTCGTTGTCCATCTCCGTGCTGAAGTAGGCCGGATAGGTTTCTCCGAGGCTTGTTACGGTTGCGCAGGAATACTTGTTCTTTTTGAAAATTCTCATTGAACCGTTCTTTTTAATATACTTGGGAACAGTACTGAGAATTGTTACTTCCGCGTTTGAGGCGGCCGTGGCCAAAGCGTCGGTTGTGCCCTTGCCGGACGACAGCACGGTTATTGTGTCAGCGTTGAAAATTGAGTCAAGTGAAATGACTGTCGTCGCAACCGCCGCATCGTCTTCGGCATGGAATCTGCAATAGTCCCTGGCGCCCGCGCAGTCCGCGTTTTTGGCGCCTGTCAGGAGAACACAGAGCTCTGTGTTCTTCAGGCGCAGATCCATCTCGGACATATAGCGGAGGGCGCCTGCAGCTGTGTAACATCCTACAAGGTTATCCACAACACCGGGGAAGGAGGCACCTGCCTTGACGCTTCTTGAGAGCGCGAGGGGAATGAAGGCGAAGAGCGCAAGCGGAAAACTTATGTAGATAAACAACTTTGAAGCAAAGAACTCAAGCTGGTCTTTCAGAATGAGAAAAGCAACAATGTCGAATACAAAGTATAATATGATGCCTATGAGTGTTATTGTCTTCAGAAGAACGACTTTTTTCGGGCTGAGATTACGCCTGAAAGGTGCATCGAGGTTTGCCTCTATTATTACACGCTTTTTTGCATCGCCTTCAGGCTTTCTTACGGCGTAGATATTCTGACCGTCAACATTCTTTGAGGTTCCGCCGAAGACGCCGAAGAAACCGAGAAGAGAGAGGAAGGCCAGAACAAGGGCGACTATAAGGAGAACCTTTGAATAGTCGGGGAACATGCACGCGCAGATGGCTGCGGCGGCTGAAAGAATCATAAATATGAAGATGAGAAGATTTGAGAGGATGTAGGCTGCGCGGTCAGCGGAGAAGTTTTCCTCGTTTACCGTGTCACAGAAACCGGTGAGATCCTCTTTCAGTGTGTCCGCAAGTAATTTCTCATCAGGTCCGCAGGCCTGTCTTTTTGAGTTGTTGCCGGAAGTCGCGAAATTTTTCGCGGTTCTGGCGGCGTAGTTGCAGCATTCACGAAGTTTGCCCTCGTAGCGCTCGCTTGTTTCGGATGCTTTCATGATAAAATACCTCCGGTTTATTTATGTTTTCCGCCGCAGACGGGACAGCCTTTTTTGAATTCCAGGGGAAGCTGTTCGAACTCCGCGAGCAGAGCATTGTAGTATAGAAGCTTGCCGGCAAGGGGTACTTCAAGACCCAGGAGATACTGGATTACCGAAGTGGCTTCGATGGAAGCTATGGTGCCGACTACGGATGAGAGGGAGCTGAATTTTTCTATGGGCGGCAGCTCCGTGCCGTAGAGACAGGCAAGGCAGGGTGTCTTGCCGGGTTCGATAAATACGGAGGTGCCGATAAATCCGTTGATTCCTCCGTCAACGAACGGCTTTTTAAGCTGCACGCAGGCCTCGTTGACTATCATTCTCGCCTGGACGCTGTCAACCGCGAGGGCGACGAGATCGTATTGGCTGATAAGGTCTATGGCGTTGTCCGTTGAGATAGCCGTCGCGAGCGGAATAATCTGAATTCCGCTGTTGAACTGACGAAGTTTTTCCGCCGCGGACACAACTTTGAGACCGCCTATGTCCTTCTCAAAGTGAATGAACTGGCGGTTGAGATTTGAGATATTTACAATATCGTTGTCGGCGATGCCTATGGTGCCCACACCTGCAGCCGCAAGGTGATAGAGAAGTGTGGTGCCGAGGCCTCCCGCTCCGATTACCAGAACACTTGCGTCTTCGAGTTTCTGCTGGCCGTCCTCGCCGAACTCCGGTATCATAATCTGTCGTGAATATCTGTCTGACATTTGCCTGTCCTCCAAGGGAATTCCGTAAATAACAATGCCTATTATAGCAATGCACCTATTTAATGTCCATATAAATATTTGACGAACTTTTATTGCTAAAAATGTATATATAAGTTATAATAATATGACTACATATGTCCATTAAATTTCGGAAAAGGAGCAACACAATGAAAGTTGAATTTCACGGTCCCGGCGTCTGCGATTTCTCAAAGATGAATCCGGACGGAACCATTGATGTCCCGGAGGGAACAACCGTAAAGCAGTTTATAAAAATAGTGAAACTTCCGATAATATGGACAAAGGTATTTCCTTTTCTTGTAAATTATGAAAAGGTACCTTTGAACACAGTCCTTAAAGACGGCGACATAGTAAGCGCATTCTCACCATCCGGTGGTGGTTAAATACAGCGAACGATTTAGTTACGAATAAAAAAGAAAGTGGGAGATGAAACATGAAAGGATATTGTGGAAAAATCCTCAAAGTAGACCTTACAAACAAGACATGTACAGACGTCTACATTGCGGATGAAATCTACGAAAACTTTCTCTCCGGCGCGGGACTTGCTGCATGGTGGTGCTACAGGAATATCCCGGCCGAGTGCGACCCTATGGGTCCTGACAATGTCCTTTGCATTACTTCCGGTCTTTTGACGAGTACCGGTTCATGCATTACGGGACGTTGGATGGTCGTCACCAAATCGCCGTCGACCGGCGGTATCGGTGAGGCCAACTGCGGAGGTACTTTTGCTCCGTTTATCAAGGCATGCGGTTATGACATAATCGCATTCCACGGCGCATCAGACACCCCCGTATATCTTTACTGTGATAATAACGGTCCTGTTATCAAAGATGCTTCTCATCTCTGGGGACAGGATGCTGCTGTCGCAGAAAGAATGATGGTCGAAGAGAACACGATTCCGGGCAAGAAAGTACCTCAGGCCTGCACAATAGGCTGGGCCGGCGAGAACAAGAGCTGGATGGCCGGCGTCTGCAACGACAACGGTCGTATTGCTGCGCGCCAGGGCGTCGGAGGTGTTATGGGCTCCAAGATGCTCAAGGGTCTTTGCTTTGCGGGTACAAAACCGGTTTCGGGTGAAAATCCGGCAGAGATCAGAAGACTTTCCAAGATGTGCGCAAGCCGTGTAAATAAGGCTTTCATGCCTCCGGAAATTCCGACAGGTCTTCTTAATGTCGCAAAATTCCTTCCCGAGATGCAGCTTTCTCCGGACGGAATCATGACAGGAGTTCTTATGGGTACATGGGGCACCTGTGGTTCCTCACAGTTTGCAGGTCAGACAGGTGAGGCGCCGGTTAAGAACTGGGGCGGTTCCCAGAAAGAGGACTTCCACATCAAGGCTCTTTCCAGAACCGACGGTTCCAAGACCCTCAGACTCCAGACCAACCGTTATTACTGCTATTCATGCGTATACGGTTGCGGCGGCGAGCTTGATATTTCAAAGATCAGATTTAATGATGAAGGTTACTCCAGAGTACATAAGCCCGAGTACGAGACTCAGTGGGTATTTACCGGCTTCCTCCTTAATGACGACAACGACTCGATGCTCTACATTAACGAGTATGCAAACCGTGCCGGTATAGACACCATCTCTCTCGGCGGTACCGTAGGTATGGCCATAGAGGCATACGAGAACGGCCTTCTTAAAGAAGAAGACATCGGCTTCCCTCTTTCATGGGGTGACGCTGACAGCATTGTAAGACTCGTAAAGATGATTGTTCATCGCGAAGGCATAGGCGATATACTCGCTGACGGTACAAAACGCGCAGTTGAAATCTTAGGTCCTGAGTTCGCAAAGTATGCTGTACAGGGCGGCGGCATGGAGCCTCCCATGCATGACTCCCGTCCCGACCCTCAGCAGGCAACACTTTACGCAATAGACGCCACACCTTCACGTCATACATCCGGCGGTTCGCTCTACTATGGCTGTATGCACCTCTGGAAGAAAGTTACCTGGGCGCCTCCGGCAGTTCTTGTCGGCGGTAAAGGCGGCGAGTGGGAGATCTCTGACGAAGAGGCTCTCAAAGTACTCGCATGCGCATACTTCAAGCGTATCGTTGACGGTGTCGGCGGATGCTATTTCGGATTCCTTCTCGGTACCGGTATCTACCCGATCTTCGAGTGGACCGAAGCTGCGACAGGCTGGGGCGCTACACCCGATGACCTCATGTGGATAGGTAAACGCATCTACACCCTTCGCCACATGTTCAACATCAAGCAGGGTCTGGATCCCTGGTACTCACGTCCTCATCCCCGTATGGTAGGCGAGCCTCCGCTTAAGGTAGGTAAGGTAGCAGGCAAGACAGTTCCCATTGACGCCAAGATTATGCGCGTATGGAAGAACTGCGGTTTCGATGAAAAGACAGGTTATCCTCTTCCTGAAACAGTTGAGGAACTCAACCTCAATTATTTCCTCGACAGCCCGATTGAAAACTTCATAAAGGAGGTACCGTGCAATGGCTAGCTATATACCTTTCATCAACTATGATCAGTGCTATGGCTGCAAGGCATGCCTTTACAATTGCCCGGTCAGCCTCTTTACGCTTTCGCATAAAGTTACACGCCGCGGTATGCTCCGTGAACTTCCTGCGACAACATACCTTGAGCGCTGCATAGGCTGCGGCGTGTGCGCACGCGCGTGCCCCGTTGAAGCCATAGACATGCTCAAGTGCCCTCCCGGCGAGGGTGAACCCGTATACATGGATTGGGACAAGCCCGTCTGGATTGACCCGAACACCTGCAAAGGCTGTACTGCCTGCGCGCGTGCCTGCCCGGCCAACGCAATTGTAAGCAAGGTCAAGCAACCTCACGTAATCGAGCAGGATAAGTGCATCCGCTGTGGCTGTTGTATCGAAAAGTGCAAGTTCAACAGCATTCACAACTCAGACGATCCCATTCCTGAGTATATCCCTCCGGTAGAGGAACCCAAGAAGGAAGAGGCCCCCAAGGCAGAAGCAAAAGCAGAAGCGCCCAAGGCCGCGCCTGCGCCTCAGGAGAAGATTGAAGGCAAATACAGCATCAATCCCGAGAAGTGCAAGGGCTGCACCGCCTGCGCCCGCGTCTGCCCCGCTGAAGCAATCTCCGGCGAGGTCAAGCAGCCTCATGTCATAGACCAGGAGGCTTGCCTCGGCTGCGGCGCCTGCGCTGAAAAGTGCAAGTTTGACGCCATCTCTCAGAACTGATTTAAAGGGAGGCGCGTGTAATGAATCACTTCTTATCAGTCATTTCAGCAGTCATAAATGTCAATGTTTATTCAATAACCGTAAATGCCGATAATGTCGGCACGGTTGTTAAGTACAGACAACGGATTGACAGCGCTGAAATAAACAAACCTGAAGA
The DNA here is from genome assembly GCA_017538005.1 of Clostridia bacterium. Classification (GTDB taxonomy): domain Bacteria; phylum Bacillota; class Clostridia; order Oscillospirales; family Acutalibacteraceae; genus UBA1227. The sequence continues at coordinate 31,096 of JAFYJR010000047.1, forward strand.
AAATGAGACTGAAACAGAACCCGGCAAAGACTCGATTCTTACGCGTGTTGCCAAAGCTCTCTTGTCCGGCATTTCTGCTCATGTTGATGTGCATGTTTTCTCGGTTGAAGTCAATGGAAAAACAGTTGATGCGGTTTTGGAAACGGATGGTTTTTCCGTCACCAAACTTCCGGATCCCGCTGAAGACTCTGCTCCCGAACCCGTCAAAGTAACAAAGACCGAAAAGAAACCGGTCAAGAAAACTTCAACAAAGAAATAACAGCAAAGAATAACAAAAAGACTCCCGAGCAACCGCTCGGGAGTCTCTTTATTTTTTTTGATTTAAGCCATCTCTTTTTCTTTCTTGCTCAGGATATATGCTGCGCCGCAGAGGGCAGCTATGCTTATGGGATAGAAGGCAAGAGGAAGAGTGGTGTTGGTCGGGTAGTCGGTGGGAGCGATGACTTCGGGTTCTTCTACTGTGAAGTTTGCTGTGGCTTCACCGCCGTCGCTGAAGACTACCTTTAAGGTGTGGTCACCGGGTGAAAGCGTGCTTACAAAAGCTGCCGGGAAGGTTATTACCGTTGAGCCTTCGGTGGCCTTGTAATTTGATTTGTCGACTGCGGTTTCATCGATGAAAACTTTGCCTCCGTTTTTGAAGAGTGAGAAATCTGCATCGATGCGGAAGACGAGATCTTTGCCGCTGTTCGGATCAACACTCTGGCCTTTGCCCTCTGTTACATTGTATATTTCCGCGTTCGGTTTGAATGAGAAATAGAGGGTGAAATAGTCGGCGCCGAATGTGTTGTCAGGGCTGAGGACTATTTCCTCTGCGCCGGGGATGGTTATCTCAATGTCTTCGTTCGCCGCAAAAACAGCTGAATCAGAACTGAGGTTTACTTCTACACCGTATGTCTTGCCGGCTTCGAATTTGCCTTCGAAATACTCGTTTTCTTCGGGACCGTTTTCAGGGTCTGCCGGTATGCCGGTGAGGAAATAGGCGTTTGCCACTTCACAGGCTTTGCCGTTTACCGTGATTGTCGGAAGAAGGTCCGGGTAGTCCGCCGTTATTGTGTAGTCGGGAGCGAGTTCTATCTCCGTAGGGACAAACTTTACTTCATCCTTTATTGTCGGAGGCGTGAATTTTAGCTCCGCTGTCTCTATTATTTCGGCCTCTTCCCAGCCGGCGTAAATCTCAACATCCTTTGTGAGCTTCTTGCCAAACTCATAGGCCTTTGTGCATTTCTTGTTTGCGTACCAGCCCGTGAAGTTGTAGCCGGCTCTTTCCGGATCAAACTCCGGTTTGGAGGATTCTGAACCTGAAGGTACTGTTATCTCTAATGTATAGTCCTCATCAGGGGAGTCCGGAATAACATGACAAATAATTGTGTTTGCTGTGTCACATTCCGTTGTGATGTAGAGTGTGAGCGAAAGGTTGTCGTTGTTTGGAGACAGCGTGTAGCCTTTGACATAGTAGGCGTCATCATTGACTGTAACTTTCAGTGAATCACTGAAGGTGTAGCCGGAATCCTTGTTCAGTGTTATGTTGAATGCTGCGATGTATTCCGTACCCTTTACAAAGCTGCCCTCGTAGAAGGTATAACCGTCATCTGCGAAGGGGCAGTCGTATGTGTCCGCACCTGTGACAACATAGGCATAGGCAGTGTCGTATTCTACTTCCCAGATTTCTTCAAAGTTGAAGTTTATGTAAGGTGTATTGGTCTGTTCGTTTACTTTGTACTGCTTGCCGTCCTCATCCTCGTATGTTACCTCGGAAACTTCCGTTTCTTCTCCGTCAACAGGCGGAAGAGTTAAGGTGACTTCAAATTCGCTGATTGTGTTATCGTCAGCGGCGAATGCAGTAAGGGGCATGAGGGATACTGTGAGCATTACTGCCAGAAGACAGGCTAAAAGCTTCTTTTTCATTTGTTTGCACCTCTTTTTGTTGTTTTGTGAGGTTTTACTTAAAGTCTGGCGACGCCGGAGTCGCGGGCGGCTTTGGCGACGGCCTTCGCGACGGCGTCCTTGACGCGGGGGTCGAAGGCCGCGGGAAGAATGTAGTCTGCATTGAGCTCGTCAACTGAGACGAGGTCGGCGAGAGCGTGAGCCGCGGCAATCTTCATCTCGTCGTTTATGTCAGAAGCGCGAACGTCGAGAGCGCCGCGGAAGATGCCGGGGAAGGCGAGGACGTTGTTTACCTGGTTCGGATAGTCCGAACGGCCTGTGGAAACAACGGCTGCGCCGGCGGCTTTGGCTTCGTCGGGGAAGATTTCGGGTGTGGGATTTGCGCAGGCAAAGATAATCGGATCTTTGGCCATTGTCTTTACCATATCCTGAGTGAGTGTGCCCGGAGCGGATACGCCGATAAATACGTCGGCGCCTTTTATTACTTCCGCGAGAGTGCCTTTCTCCTTATTTCTGTTTGTGATTTTGGCCATCTCTTCCTTTATCGGATTCAGGCCCTCGCGGCCTTCGTAGATGGCGCCTGTGCGGTCTGTCATTATTACATTGTTCAGACCGTTTGCTATAAGAAGACGGATTATCGCTATACCCGCGGCACCTGCGCCGGAGGTTACGACTTTGATGTCATTGATGTCCTTGCCGACAAGTTTTAAAGCGTTCATGAGACCGGCGAGTGTGATGACGGCTGTGCCGTGCTGGTCGTCGTGGAAGATCGGAATGTCCGATACTTCCTTGAGTCTCTTTTCAATCTCAAAGCAGCGGGGCGCGGAGATGTCTTCAAGATTAACTCCGCCGAAGGAGCCGAGGAGAAGTTCGCATGTCTTTACTATCTCGTCAACATCCTTGGAGCGGATGCAGAGGGGTACGGCGTCAACGCCGCCGAACTCCTTGAAGAGTACGCATTTGCCTTCCATGACGGGCATGCCCGCCTCGGGGCCTATGTCGCCGAGACCGAGGACGGCTGTGCCGTCTGTTATAACGGCGACAGTGTTCCAGCGGCGAGTGAGTTCATAGGACTTTTCGATATCCTTCTGAATCTCAAGGCAGGGCTGCGCAACGCCCGGAGTGTATGCGAGGGAGAGGGCTTCCTTTGAGTCAACTTTCGCGCGGGAGATGACTTCTATCTTGCCCTTCCATTCGTAGTGGAGTTTTAAGGATTCTTCTGCGTAGTTCATGCTCAGTCCTCCCAGGGGAATTTGTAGTCAAGGTTGAACTGGTCACGGACTGCCATGAATTCCTTCTGAACGGGACCTGTGATCGGGACACCGTCAACAAGTCGCTGCTTGTATACTTCCCATTCTTTTTCGCCGGCGGAATAGATGCGATCCTGTCCGGGCTGCTTCTTCGAAGCGCGGACCTTGCGGATGATTTCGCCGGCCTTCTTGCGGGCGAGGTCTTCGCCGAGGAAGTGGTTTGTGTCTATGGCAATGAAGAAGTGACCGAGATGATACGGACGGATGTTGCCGTTCTCATCCTTGCCGTCGAGGTCCTTTCCGTACCAGCCGTCCTGAAGGATGGAGGAGAGGAGTTCTATTACCATGGCGTAGCCGTAGCCCTTGTAGCCGCCGAGTTCCTCGCCGATACCGCCGAGGGTCGTGAGAGCGGCTGTGCCCTGTCTGATCTTCTTGAGGGCAACGCCTGCATCGCCTTCAACAGCGTTACCGTCTATGTCGATAACAGTGCCGGGATGTACATCTGCGCCTATGCGCTCGTAGTATTCAATCTTACCGTTCTGTGTGATTGAAGTCGCGCAGTCGATAACGAAGTCGAACTCCTCATCTGTAGGAATACCGATGGTGAGCGGGTTTGTACCGAACATGCCTTCAACACCGAACGTGGGAGCAACTGAAGGACGGGCATTTGTACCGGTGATGCCTATGCAGCCCTGCTTCGTGGCCTGTGTGGCATAGTAACCGGCGATACCGTAGTGGCAGGAGTTGCGGACAGCAACCATACCCATACCGTATTTCTTGGCCTTGTCGATAGCCATCTGCATTGAGCGCTGGCCTATGACCTGACCCATGCCGTGGTGACCGTCAACAACTGCCGTTGTCTCTGTCTCTTTGATGATTTCAAAATCTGTCTTCGCAAACTGAATGCCTGCGTTGATGCGGTCAATGTAGACCGGCTTGAAACGGTTTACACCGTGTGAGTTGATACCGCGCTTGTCGGATTCGACAAGTACATCGGCAACTATTGCGGCCTCGTCAGCGGGCACGCCGATGGCCGTGAAGGCATCGGTCATAAAGTGACGGAGGGTTTCAAAATCCATATTGTTTCTGTCCATAATTTCCTCCTTATTCGGGATCTACCCAGCTCATTGCGCGTGTAACGGCCTTCTTCCAGCCCTTGTACATTGTCTCGCGTTTTTCGGCGTCCATGTCGGGCTTGAAGATCTTCGCTACCTGTCTGTTTTCTTCTATTTCGTCAGTGTCCTTCCATACGCCGCAGGCGAGACCCGCAAGGTAAGCGGCGCCGAGAGCGGTTGTCTCGACAACCTTCGGTCTGTTGACCTCGCAGTTTAAGAAGTCTGACTGAATCTGCATCATGATGTTGGAGACGGAAGCGCCGCCGTCAACACGGAGTGAGGAGATGGAGAGACCGGAGTCGTCTTCCATCGCTCTGATGAGGTCAACTACCTGGTATGCGAGAGCTTCGAGTACCGCTCTCGCGAAGTGGGCGCGGTTCGCGCCGCGGGTAAGACCTACTATGCAGCCGCGCGCGTACATATCCCAGTAGGGGGCGCCGAGGCCGGTGAAGGCGGGTACGATGTACACGCCGTTTGTGTCCGGAACGGACTCGGCGAGCTCATCGCAGCGCGCGGCGTTGTCGATGAGATGAATCTCATCGCGCAGCCACTGGATAGTACAGCCAGCATTGAAGGCTGAGCCTTCAATTGCGTATGTTGTCTTGCCGTTTAATGACCAGGCAACGCCTGTTGTGAGCTGGTTCTTGGAATGAACGCGCTCAGAACCGGAGTTCATGAGAAGGAAGCAGCCTGTGCCGTATGTGGACTTGGCCATACCCTTGTTGAAGCAGGCCTGTCCGAAGAGGGCTGCGGGCTGGTCGCCGATGGCGCCTGAAACAGGTGTGCCGGCGAGAGTCTCAAGACCCGGGATATCCGGAGCCACATGACCGTAAACCATTGATGACGGTACGGGCTTCGGAAGGATGTTCATGGGGATACCTATCTCTTTGCAGAGGTATTCGTCCCACTCAAGTTTATCTACATCGAATATCATCGTTCTGGAAGCATTCGAGTAGTCTGTTACATGAACCGCCGACTCGGGGTGTGTGGCACCGCCTGTGAGGTTCCAGATGAGCCATGTCTCAACAGTACCGAAGAGGAGGTTGCCGGCGTCGGCGAGTTCCTTGGCGCCTTCAACATTATCAAGGAGCCATTTGATCTTTGTGGCTGAGAAGTAGGCGTCAATAAGGAGACCGGTGTGGTCGCGGACATATTTCTCGAGGCCGCGTGCCTTGAGGTCTTCACACATGGCCGCGGTTCTTCTGCATTGCCATACGGGAGCGTTGTAGATGGGGAGACCTGTGGTCTTGTCCCACAAAATTGTGGTCTCGCGCTGGTTTGTGACACCTATGCAGGCGATGTCTTCAGCCGTGACCGCACCCTCGGAGAGGATGGTGGAGATGGACTGATACTCAGAATAGAGGATGTCCATCGGGTTGTGTTCTACCCAGCCTGCCTGAGGGTAATGCTGCTCAAATTCACGCTGTGACTTGGCGATGATATTGCCGTGCTTGTCGAATACAATGGCGCGGGAGCTTGTGGTACCCTGGTCGAGAGCCATTACATATTGGTTTGCCATAGTGTGACCTCCTTATTCTTCTTCGCCGTAGAGTTTGATAAGTTTCTGAAGGTGTGCGTAGCGGGCCTTCGCGTTCTCCTCTGCCTCCGTGAAGAGTGCTTCTGCGCGCTCGGGGAAGGAGCGGGTGAGAGCGCTGTATCTTGCCTCGTTCATGAGGAAGGTGCGGTAGCCCTCTGTCTCCGGAACCTTGGAGTCAAGCGTGAACGGGTTCTTGCCCTCCGCCTTAAGCGCGGGATTGTAGCGGAACATGTTCCAGTAACCGCAGTCAACAGCCTTCTTCATCTCGGCCTGGCAGTTAACCATGCCGCCCTTGATGCTGTGCATCTCGCAGGGTGAGTAACCGATGATGAGTGAAGGTCCGTGGTATGCCTCTGCCTCTGCGATAGCTTTCAGTGTCTGGTTCTGGTCAGCACCCATGGCGACCTGAGCAACATAGACATATCCGTAGGACATCGCGATTTCGGCGAGGCTCTTCTTGGCGATAGCCTTACCTGCCGCGGCAAACTGGGCAACCTGGCCTATCTGTGAGGCCTTGGAAGCCTGTCCGCCTGTGTTGGAATAAACTTCTGTATCAAATACGAAGACATTGACATCTTCGCCGGAAGCGAGTACGTGGTCGAGACCGCCGAAACCTATGTCGTAAGCCCAGCCGTCGCCGCCGAAGATCCAGATGGACTTCTTCTGGAGATACTGTTTCTTCGCGAGAATCTCTTTTGCGAGAGGTCCGTTGCAGCTTTCAAGAGCGGCAATGTAGTTCTTCGTGGCTTCCTTGTTGGCTTCGCCGTCGTACATTGTGTCGAGCCATGCCTGAGCGGCGGGTTTTACGCCTTCCTTGTCGCAGTTTTCGATAACTTCTCTTGTCTTTTCGGCAAGGAATTCGCGGATTGCGTTCTGGCCGAGGAACATGCCGTAGCCATGCTCTGCGTTATCCTCGAAAAGGGAGTTGGCCCATGCGGGACCGCGGCCCTCGGCATTCACCGTGTACGGTGATGTGCCCGCGGGACCGCCCCAGATTGAGGAACAGCCTGTGGCGTTGGAGATGTACATACGATCGCCGAAGAGCTGGGTTACGAGGCGGGCGTAAGCTGTTTCGGCACAGCCTGCGCATGAGCCTGAGAACTCAAGCAGCGGTTTTCTGAACTGTGAGGAGATGACGGAGAGTTTGTTTGTTGTCTCCGGCTTCTCTGTAACATGAGCTACGCAGTAGTCGAATGCCGCCTGCTGCTCATCCTGTGATTCACGGGATACCATCTTGAGTGACTCTGTCGGGCAGACGCCTACGCAGACGCCGCATCCCATACAGTCAAGCGGGGAGATGGCAAGTGTGAATGTGTAGTCTGTGCCGTTGACCGGCTTCTCTGCAAACTTTGTAACCGCCGGGGCCTTTGCTTTCTCGTCAGCATCAAGAGCGAAAGGTCTGATGGTTGCGTGAGGGCAGACATATGCGCACTTGTTGCACTTGACGCAGGTCTCGTTGTTCCACTCGGGAACCATTACTGCGACGCCGCGCTTCTCATACGCTGACGCGCCCTGCTCGAACTGACCGTCCGCGTGGCTTGTGAAAGCCGAAGCGGGAATCTTGTAGCCGTCCATATGACCGACGGGTTCCATAATTTCCTTGACCTGTTTTACGAGAGCGTCAGGTCCTTCGAGAGCGGCGGC
>JAFYJR010000048.1 GCA_017538005.1 Clostridia bacterium
GAGTACGGTATTGATACCAAGATAATCAAACTGAACAGGGTCTGGCCAATAGACGAGACAGCTGTCAAAGAGGCAATGAAATCCGATACTGTTCTCTTCTTTGAGGAGGGAATCAAAGCCGGAGGAGCAGGCGAAGCCTTTGCCGCGATGCTTCTTGAGAAGAAATATGACGGTGATTTCTGTCACATTGCGATAGACAACACTTTCGTACATCATGCCACCATAAAGGCGCTTGAAGAGGAATTTGACCTCTCGCCGCAGAAGATTATTGACGAGGTTTTAAGGAGAGTATAGGTTGAGCGACAAGAAGAGGCTTGACATAGCGGTCTTTGAACAGGGACATACTGACAGCCGCGAGAAGGCGCGCGCTCTGATTATGGCCGGACAGGTATATGTAAACGGTCAGAAGGAACTGAAAGCGGGCGCCCAGGTAAAGCCCTATGATTCCATAGAAGTCCGCGGCAGCAAAATGCCTTATGTAAGCCGCGGCGGATACAAGCTTGAGAAGGCTTTGCAGGTTTTCCCGATTAATCTCGAAGGTAAAACCTGTATGGATATCGGGGCATCCACCGGCGGCTTCACAGACTGTATGCTTCAGAACGGTGCGGCAAAAGTCTATGCTATAGATGTCGGATACGGACAGCTGGCCTGGAAACTCCGTTCTGATGACCGCGTAATCAATCTCGAGCGCACAAACTTCAGAAACTGCACCCGCGCCGAAGTTCCGGATGAGATTGATTTTGCATCAGTCGATGTATCCTTTATCTCACTGAAAATCATTCTTCCGGTCATGCGCGAACTGCTGAAGAGCGGCGGACAGGCCGTCTGCCTCATAAAGCCGCAGTTCGAGGCCGGCCGTGAGAAGGTCGGAAAGAAAGGCGTTGTGCGAGAACTGTCGACGCACGAGGAAGTCTTGAACGATCTCACGGCCTTCGCCGTACAAAACGGATTTACTCTTTCGGGGCTGGACTTTTCTCCGATTAAAGGTCCGGAAGGCAATATCGAATACCTTATGTTTATCGAAAAATCAGACAATCCTGAAAACAGACTTGAATTCTCCGCGTCTTCACTTGCCGAGAAATCACATCTTGTTTTAAACAAGGAGGGAGAGAAATGAGAATAGCTCTTATGCCGAATCTCACCAGAGAGAAGGCATACGGTGTAACCATTGAAATATGCTCCTGGCTCGATAAATACGGTGCCGAATACGCTTGTCTTGATGATGCCTATGAAACATTTTCGGATATATCCAATATGAAACATATGGCTTTTTCCGAACTGATTTCCTGGTGTGATGTTGTCATCACCGTTGGCGGTGACGGATCGGTACTGAATGCAGGTAAACAGATTGTTGATTATAAGAAACCGATTCTCGCTATCAACGCAGGCCGTCTGGCTTTTATGGCGGGTCTCGAGAGCAATGAACTTGAACTCCTGAAAAATCTCATAGACGGCAACTACAGACTCGACAGGCGAATGCTCATTGATGTCAAAGTGAAACGCGACGGAAAAACAATTATCGAAGACAGCTGCATCAACGATGTGGTTCTCGCGCGCGGACAGATGCTTAAGATTACCGACATCGATGTCGACTGCGACGGAAAGCGTTCAAGCACATACAGGGCGGACGGTGTCATTGTGGCGACGCCCACAGGCTCATCGGCGTATTCGCTTTCGGCGGGAGGACCGGTAATCAATCCGTCCATGGAAGCAATAGTGGTAACGCCGATCTGTCCTCAGACACTGTTCTCACGCTCAACCGTTTTCAGCGCCGAGAACAAGATAGAAATATACTGCGACGAGAAATCCTCAAACACAGATCTTTATCTCTCGCTTGACGGCGGAGAATCGATAAATATAGGACTTTCAGACAGAATTGAAATAACGAAATCAGAAAAGACGGCAGAGTTTATAAGAATCAAGAGTGACGCGTTCTTCGAGATTCTCAACAAGAAACTCCTGGACAAGTAAAGGGGAACGAAATGAATATCAGAAAACAGAGACAGGAAGCAATCCTTGAACTCATCAAGGAGGAGCCGATAAGCACTCAGGACGAGCTTATCTCCAAACTTCGCGACAAGAGTTTCGAAGTTACGCAGGCAACCATTTCAAGAGATATCAAAGAACTGAAACTCGTAAAGAAAATCGGAGCAAACGGCAAATCTGCCTATGCGGTGAGCGAAGCTGCCGCGGAGAGGCTTGCTCCGAAATACAATGCCATTTTCATAGAATCCATCATAAGCGCCGACTACGCGCTGAATACCTGTGTCGTAAAGACGCACACGGGTATGGCAAATGCCGCCTGCGCGGCGCTTGATGCCGCAGCGAACGACAGTGTCGTCGGCACCATTGCCGGTGACGACACGATTTTCGTTCTCTGCAGAACGGAGGCCGCCGCGGCGGAACTCTGCAGTAAAATCAACGGAGCTTTGAAGAAATAATGCTACAGGACCTCTGGATCAACAACATAGCCGTAATTGAATCTGCCGCCATAGCCTTTGGCGACGGACTCAATGTATTAAGCGGTGAGACGGGCGCCGGTAAATCCATAATAATCGACGCTCTCTCGGCTGTTCTGGGGGAGAGAACGTCAAAAGAACTCATCCGTACCGGCACCGAAAAAGCGCAGGTCTCGGCTGTATTTATACAGACGGGAAAGAATGTCGATAAAATCCTGAACGAACTTGATATTCCGAAAAATGATGACAATACATTGCTCGTCTCGAGAGTAATCTCTCTTGACGGCAGAAATTCATGCAAAATCAACGACTGTCCCGTGACCGTAACGACGCTGAAAACGCTCGGAAAAGAGCTGATAAGCATCCACGGACAGCATGACAGTCAGAATCTTTTAAACCCCGAGTGCCACTACAAGTATCTTGACGCGCTCGGAGATCACGAGGAACTTTTCCTTCAGTACTTAGACAGATATACCGCATATTCCGAACTCTACCGAAAGTTCAAAGCGCTCTCTCAGAATGAGGAAGAGAAACAGAAGCGCATAGAGTTCCTGCGGTTTGAAATAAACGAAATAGAAAGTGCCGGCGTACGCCCCGGAGAGTACGACGAACTCTGCGACAGGCGTGATCTTTACCGCAACTCGGAAAAGGTCATAGGCGGTCTCAGAGACGCTCTGGCGTTGCTTTCTGACTCTGATGAGACCGACGGAATAGTCAACGCCATGTTCGAGGCCTCAAAAGCCGTTGAAAAGTCCGCCGCGCACTACGAACCCGCGTCAAAACTCGCTTCTTCGCTGCTTGACATAGCCTATGCTCTCGAAGAGAAGAAGAACGAGATAGAGCAGACGATATACGACTGCGAGTTTGATCCCGCGAAACTTGCCGAGGTTGAGGAAAGAATCAGTTTTCTTTTCAGACTCAAGGCAAAGTACGGTGAATCCGAATCGGACATTCTTGATTATCTGGCAAAGTCAAAGGACGAGCTTGATACATTGCTCAATATGAACATAAGCAAGGATGAGATTGAGTCACAGCTTGAGAAGGACAGGGAAGTGCTTCTGGATCTCGCGGCAAGGCTGACTTCTGCCAGAAAGCACGCGGCATCAGAGTTTGAGGTACGCATAAAGCACGAGCTCGCTTTCCTCGATATGCCGAATGTTGAGATAAGCACGAAATTTGAACGCTGCAAGCTGAATCCGACCGGCGCCGATGTCATTGAGTTTTTAATTTCGCCGAACCCCGGTGAAGCGTTGAAACCTCTGGCAAAAATAGCATCGGGAGGCGAACTGTCAAGAATCATGCTGGCAATTCAGAATGTTCTCTCGAGCAGGGACAATGTAGGTACCATGATATTTGATGAGATAGACACCGGTGTCTCAGGCAGCGCCGCGGAGAAGATTGCGAAATCTCTGAAAAATGTCTCAAAGAACCGTCAGGTTATCTGTGTGACTCACAGCGCGCAGGTTGCTTCCTATGCCGACAGACATTTCCTCATAACAAAAGAGGTCAAGGAAGAAAAGACATATACACGCGTTGACCCGCTTGACAGACAGGGCAGGATAAACGAGGTTGCCCGCATCATAGGCGGCGTCAATGTAACGGAATTACAGATAAAGAGCGCTGAAGAGATGATCGACAGCGCGTCAGTATAAGGAGAATTTATGGGAATTTATGAAGAACTGGTCGCCCGCGGACTGATAGCGCAGGTGACAAACGAAGAAGAAATACGCACCATGATTAACGCCGGTAAAGCAAAGTTTTACATAGGCTTTGACTGCACGGCCGACAGCCTCACCGCGGGTCATTTCATGGCGCTCACTCTTATGAAACGCCTTCAGCAGGCGGGAAATCAGCCTGTGGCTCTTATCGGCGGCGGTACGACAATGATCGGCGACCCTTCCGGCAGGACCGATATGCGTAAAATGCTGACAAAAGAGGACATAGACCACAACGCCGAGTGTTTTAAGAGACAGATGGAGCGCTTTATAGAATTCGGCGAAGGCAAGGCAATGATGGTAAATAATGCCGACTGGCTGCTTGACCTCAACTATGTTGAACTCCTGCGTGAAGTAGGTGCCTGCTTCTCGGTAAACAATATGCTGAGAGCGGAATGTTACAAACAGCGCATGGAAAAGGGACTCTCGTTCCTTGAGTTTAACTATATGATTATGCAGTCATACGACTTCTATCATCTTTTCAAGACCTATGGCGTAAACATGCAGTTCGGCGGAGATGACCAGTGGTCAAATATGCTCGGCGGCACCGAACTCATCAGAAGAAAACTCGGCAAGGACGCGCATTGCATGACAATCACGCTTCTTACCGACTCACAGGGCAAGAAGATGGGAAAGACTGCAGGCAACGCCGTCTGGCTTGATCCGGCAAAGACTTCTCCGTACGACTTCTACCAGTACTGGAGAAATGTTGAGGATGACGATGTAATGAAGTGCATCCGCATGCTCACATTCCTTCCGCTTTCACAGATAGATGAAATGGAAAAGTGGGAAGGCTTACAACTCAATGAAGCAAAAGAGATTCTCGCTTACGAACTCACCAATATGGTCCACGGAAAAGAGGAGGCGGACAAGGCGCAGGCTACTGCCCGTGCGCTCTTCTCAGGCGCCGGTGACCTTGAAAACATGCCAAGCACGACGCTCGACGCGGCGGATCTTCAGGACGGCAGCATAGGCCTGCTGACCATCCTCGTCAAAGCCGGTCTCGCTCCTTCAAACGGTGAGGCCCGCCGTCTCGTACAGCAGGGCGGCGTCTCTGTCGACGATGTAAAAGTCACCGATCCGCAGACAAGATATGACGAAGCCGCACTCAAAAACGGCATCGTTGTAAAGAAAGGTAAGAAGGTATTCCATAAGGTTACTCTCTGAGGTGTTTTATGAAAAAACTCTCTCTGTCATTTATTCTCGCGCTTGTCATATGCGCCTTTCTGGCAGTTCCTGCCTTTGCGGCTGAGTTTACCGCAACCGTAAACGGCGCTGAAAACACAAAACTCGCTTCAAACGATTCGTTTCTCTACAAAACGGATCTCAAAGCGGGTTCTGTTGTCGAGATTAAATCACAGACTGAGATAAGCAAAATATATGTTGTCTGGTACAAGGTGCCGGGCGAGTGGACCTTAAATGACACTCAGACAATAAACGACGGTTTTCTCCAGGAACTCATAACATTGGAACAGCCTTCAACGACGGTGAAGATGACCATTAAGGATGCATCCGCTTGTTGCTATATCAGAGTTTTCGGCGCTGATGAAAAGTTACCGGACAATGTAATTGCCTGGGAAGCGCCGCAGGAAAATGTCGATGTACTGGTATTTTCGACTCATGCCGACGATGAAACTCTGTTCCTCGGCGGTGCCATAGCCGATATTCTCGGCCATTATCCCGACGCGAGAATTCAGCTTGTATATATGACAAATCATATCGCGCTTGAACCTTTCCGTGAGAACGAACGACTTGAAGCGCTGAAAACTTACAAACTGAAGACATACCCGATAGTCGGTTTTACGGCTGACGCCTATGCCATGGATACTCTGGAAGCCGGTCTTGCCGTGTGTGATTATGACAGGATACTTGCGGATTTCGTTGATATAATCAACAAATATAAGCCGCAGGTCATAATCACACAGGATTTCAACGGCGAGTACGGTCACGCCCAGCATATCGTCATGACAAAGGCCGTGACCGAGGCGGTCGAGAAATGCGCCGCTGACGGCACCTGGGATGTACCCAAGACCTATGTACATCTGTACAAGGACAGCGGCGCCATAGAGCTCGACCTCCGACAGCCGCTTGACTTCTACGGCGGCAAGACGGCTCTTGATGTCGAGAAGGAAGCCTACTTAAAACATGAGTCACAGCAGCGCTGGTGGTTCTATGTTTCAGATGACTATAAGTACAGCTGTGATGAATTCGGTCTGTGGAGGACTGCATTGCCCGCGGATACAGGCAATGACATGATGGAGAACATCAAACTCTACAAGGTACAGGAAGAGGAAGAGGCGGCGAGAAAAGCTGCTGAAGAGGCAGAAAAGACCACAGCGAAAAAGAGTCATGCAGATAAAGATCAGAACAGGAGCCCCGAAAGAGGACAGGTCCTGCTGAAGATTCTCATAGCCGTAGCTTCAGTTGCCGCAGTGCTGATTATCGCGGTAGTGGCTCTCCGTATCTACAACAGGAGACGCTATGCCAGAAGACGCAGAAGAGGTTACTCTCCGAAGCACGGACAGGGCGGCAGAAAGAATTGACAAAGAAGCAGATTTAAAAGATAATAAAAGAGTAATATTTCACATGGGAGGTAAAAAACATGAAGAAATTTGTATGCACAGTATGCGGCTACATCTACGAAGGCGAGGCACTTCCGGATGGTTTCACATGTCCGGTTTGCCACGTAGGCGCAGACAAATTCAAGGAAGTAGTCGGCGAGATGAAACTCGCTGCAGAGCATGAGTACGGCATCTATGCCAAGACAGTAAAGAACAACCCCGACATCTCCGAAGAGGATAAGAAGTACATCTTCGATCAGCTTATGGCTAACTTCAAAGGCGAGTGCTCAGAGGTCGGTATGTATCTCTGCATGGCCCGTATCGCTCACAGAGAGGGTTATCCCGAAGTAGGTCTCTACTGGGAAAAGGCAGCTTACGAAGAGGCAGAGCATGCCGCTAAGTTTGCTGAACTTCTCGGCGAGGATCTCGAGCCCAACATGAAGGCCACAACAAAGGACAATCTCGCATGGCGTGTAGACTGCGAGTACGGCGCTACACAGGGCAAGTTCGACCTTGCTTCCTGCGCCAAGAAGAACGGCCTTGACGCCATCCATGACACAGTTCACGAGATGGCCCGCGACGAGGCCCGTCACGGCAAGGCTCTCGAAGGTCTCCTCAAGAGATACTTCTGATTGCAACAAAAAAAGGACGGCTGAAAAGCCGTCCTTTTTATTATGTCGTTATTTGAGTTCACGAATGAAGGTGATGTTTTTCTCGTTTACCATAGTGAAGTTGTTTGACTTCGATTTCGTGGCGCGTTTTGAAATGTCTTTATTGACAGAGAAGAGGGACTGACACTCGGGGCATATCGCGAAGAGATCAGTGTTGATGTTTACAAGAGAAACATTAAAAACGCCGATGCCGTTTGTGGCCTTCAGCAGGTTCATATATACGGATTTGCCGCATTTCGGGCATGTGATGGCTTCAGTGTTGCCGAATTCCTGAATTTTATCTGCAGAAAGATGCATAATCATTCTCCCAAAAGAATTATTGTTTTTATTATTTTATCTTTAATTGCACCCTATGTCAACTTATGCTATAATTCAGTACAAGTCTTTATAATAAATGAGGTTTAACCATGATTCTCGCAAAAATCTTCGCCGTGATTATCTTTCTTACGATGTTTTATCTCATCGTAACAGAGAGATTTGAGCGTCATAAAACAACGCTTGTTGCAGGCGCTGCGACTATTATAGTCGTTTTTCTGGCATGTATGCGCTCTTTCGGCGCCGTCTGGCGTTCACTGAACCTGTACAGTCTTGTCACTCTCGGCTTCTGGTACGGCGGAGGCGAGTCGGCAAGCGGCATAAACTGGGCCACCATCATCTTCATAGCCGGTATGACGGTTATGGTAGAAGGTATGGGTCACGCCGGTTTCTTCAGCTGGCTCTGTCTCAAAATAGCAAAACTCGTAAAATATCGTACCGTACCGCTGCTCATCTGCTTTATGCTGATGTCCGCTTTCCTTGCGATGTTCATAGACAGTATCACTGTTATCATGTTCCTGGCATCTGTCACTATAACACTTGCCGCAACACTCAAGTTTGATCCGATTCCGATCATTCTTGCCGAGATCTTCTGCGCAAACCTCGGCGGCAGCGCCACGATGTGCGGCGACCCGCCCAACATCATCATCGGTACTGCGCTCGGTTATTCATTCTTCGACTTCCTTTTGAATACCGGTGAGATAGTAGGCGTTGCGCTTATTTTTGTAGTTCTGTATTTCTTCCTGACCATGAGAAAACCTCTCCTTGAGTCTGAGAAGAACAGACCTGACGATATCGTTTATCCGAATCCGTCTGACAGTATAACAAACAAAACAGGCTTTATCGGAGCAATAGTCGTATTTCTTATAGTGGTAGCACTTCTTGTAACCCATTCGATGACTGAACTCTCAGTCGCGACCATAGGCGTTATAGCGACAATACTTACGATTATCTCAACCTGTATAGCGTATAACCCCAAAACAATGGGGGAGATATTCAGGAAAGTTGACTACAAGACACTTCTCTTCTTTGTCGGACTCTTTATAGTTGTTTCCGGTCTTGAAGAGACAGGATGTCTCGAAGTTGTCGCACACTTCATCAGCAAACTCTCAGGCGGCAACATAATGATAATGATAGCCATCATTCTCTGGATTTCCGCCATCTTCTCAGCAATCGTGGACAATATCCCGTTTGCCGCCACCATGGTACCCGTTATCCAGGCCATGGCGGCCTCCGCGGGCGTGCCTCTTGAGACACTCGCGTGGACGCTCGCTCTCGGCACGGACATCGGAGGAAGCGCGACTCCCGTCGGCGCTTCGGCAAACGTTGTGGGTACATCCCTCTCGGCGAAGTCCGGTCATCCCATAACATGGGGCAAGTACTGCAAGTACAACGCGCCGGCTACTGTTATAGTCATCGCAATCTGTATGGTAATGCTCTTTATCAAGCACACTTGATGTCAAAGGAGTTTAAATATGTCTGAAAACAAACAACTTATCATAACCATAGGCCGTCAGTTCGGCAGCATGGGTCATAAAATAGCTCATCAGCTCGGCAAGGAACTTGATCTTCCCGTAGTTGATAAGGATCTGCTTTTCCTCATGGCGGAAAACCACGGCTTTGACGGAGATTTTCTGAAAAACTATGATGAAAAACCTGTCAACCGCTGGACATCAGGTGAGGCGAGAGGCATGTCCAACTCCATTGAAAAGGTTCTCGCCGACATGATTTTCAAATATCAGTCCGACCTTGTAGCCACAGGCGGATCTTTCATCTTTGTCGGACGCTGCGCCGAGTGGAATCTGCGCGGCTGTGGTAACCATATCCGTATCTTCATCACCGCTGATGACGATGCCAGAATTGCCCATATTGCGGAACTTCGCGAGCTTTCCAAGAAAGACGCTGAGGCCCTCATGCACAAGATGGACAAGAGAAGAAAGAACTACAACCACAGCCACGGAAACAAACACTGGGGCGAAACAGAAAACTATGATCTTATTGTAAACACATCGGACCTCGGACTTGAGGGCTCCGTTGAGGTTATAAAGAATTATGTCAATGTCTGGAAAAAGAAGAACAGCATTGACACTGATGACTGACGGGAGAGGAAGTGCATAGGTGGAAAAGAAAACAATAATCGAACTTAAAGACATATCGGTAGCCTTCGGCGACCAGACTGTCCTGCAGAACCTCAATCTCTATATTCGTGACGGGGAGTTTGTAACACTCCTCGGACCTTCGGGTTGCGGCAAGACCACAACTCTGCGAATAATAGCGGGTTTCCAGGAGCCTGACACCGGCGAGGTTATCTTTGAAGATAAATGCATCAATGGTGTTCCGGCTCACGAGAGACAGGTGAACACCATTTTTCAGCGTTATGCGCTGTTTCCTCATCTCAATGTCTATGACAATATCGCTTTCGGTCTGCGCATCCGCAAGATGCCCGAGCCGGAGATAAAGAAGAAGGTCGAAGAGATGCTTGAACTCGTCGATCTGAAAGGCTTTAACCGCCGTTCGATTGATTCTCTCTCCGGCGGTCAGCAGCAGCGTATAGCGATAGCCAGAGCCCTGGCTGTCGACCCTCGCGTGCTGCTGCTCGACGAGCCGCTCGGCGCTCTCGACCTTAAGCTCCGCAAGGACATGCAGGTTGAGCTTAAGGCCATTCAGCAGCGCCTCGGCATCACTTTCATCTATGTAACCCACGACCAGGAAGAAGCTCTCTCCATGTCCGACACTATTGTTGTCATGGACCATGGTGAGATTCAGCATATCGGCACTCCCGAAGATATCTACAACGAGCCCGCAAACGCCTTTGTCGCGGACTTTATAGGCGAGTCAAACATACTTGACGGCGTTATGAAAAAGGACTTCAAGATAGAGTTTTCCGGCCATGTGTTTGACTGCGTTGACAAAGGCTTCAAGGAAAATGAACTTGTCGATGTTGTCATCCGTCCCGAGGATGTTGATATCACGTCACCGGACAAAGGAATGATTTCCGGCATCGTTACAAACGTCACTTTCAAGGGCGTTCACTACGAGATAATCGTTGACGTCAAAGGTTTCAAGTGGATGATTCAGACTACCGATTTCGCCGCCGCAGGTGACGAGATAGGCCTTCTGATTAAACCCGATGAAATACATGTAATGAAGAAATCCAAATACTCCGGTCTTTACGGCGACTACTCAAGCTTCTCTGACGAGATGGACCACATTTCCGACGCTGAGGAGATAATCGTCGAAACTGAGGTGGAAAATGAAGAACAGGACTTATAACGGCATCTCCGCGCCTTACGCGCTCTGGTGCGTTGTCTTCATCGTTGCGCCTCTCGCGATAGTTGCTTACTACGCGTTTACGGATAAGACCGGGGCGTTTACATGGGACAACATAAGCGGTCTTTCGATGTATGCGGACACCATTGCCCGTTCCGTATACTTCGGAATAATAGCGACGATAATCTGTCTGATTATCGCGTATCCTCTCGCTTACTGTTTTGCCAAAACCAAAGTATCAACTCAGAAGATACTCGTAATGCTCATAATGGTACCGATGTGGATGAACTTCCTGCTTCGCACATACGCGATAATGGTGCTTTTTGAGGATACGGGTATAATCAACAATATACTTGCGGCAATCGGCCTGCCGCATATTCATATAATCAACACGAGCGGCGCCGTTATCTTCGGCATGGTATACAATTACCTGCCGTTCATGGTACTGCCGCTCTACACTTCCATGACAAAGCTCGACGGCAAGCTTATAGAGGCCGCGCGCGACCTCGGCGCGACGGGCTTTCAGACCCTGCGCGATGTCATGATACCGCTCACGAGCGCCGGCATAGTTTCCGGTATAACGATGGTATTTGTACCGTCTGTGTCAACCTTCTACATAAGCCAGAAACTCGGCGGCGGTAAGTACACGCTTATCGGCGACGTTATAGAGATGCAGTTCCAGACCGCCTATAACTACAACCTCGGCGCGTCCATCTCACTGCTTCTCATGGTATTCATCCTTTTCTGCCTGTTTGTCATGAACAGGTTCGGCGATACTGAAGAGGGAGGTGTGGTTGCATGAAAAAACGCCTCTCTGTAAAAGCGAAGGTCTATATGGTCCTTATCTTTATCCTTCTGTATGCGCCCATCTTCGTACTGATATTCTATTCGTTCAACTCATCAAACAGTACGAGCGTTTTCGCGGGCTTTTCAACCCGCTGGTATGGTGAACTCTTCTCAGACCTTAAGACGATGGCTGCTTTCAAGAACACACTTGTACTTGCCGTACTGTCATCCGTTATTTCAACTGTTCTCGGCACAATTGCAGCCACGGGACTTCATTACTCAAGAACAAAGTGGTATAAGAGCTCGGTAATGACCGTCACGAATATCCCTATGATGAATCCGGATATCGTAACCGGTATCTCAATGATGCTTCTTTTCGTATTTATCGGAATGATGCTCAAACTCTCGGGCGTGCTCGGATTTACAACCATGCTGATAGCGCATATCACCTTTGAACTGCCGTATGTTATCCTTAACATCCTGCCCAGATTCAAGTCCATGGACAAATATCTGACAGAAGCCGCCTGTGACCTGGGCTGTACGCCCGTTCAGGCCTTCTTCAAGGTCACTTTGCCGTATATCAAGGCCGAGATACTTGCCGCCTTCATAATGGCATTTACGCTCTCACTGGACGATTTCGTAATATCCTACTTTGTATCGGGTCCCGAGTTCCAGACTTTACCCATCCGTATCTACTCAATGACAAAGAGGAGAGTAACACCCGATATGTACGCTCTCTCCGCCATTATCTTTGTCGCAGTATTCATTCTTCTTCTCCTGACAAACATTGCCCAGGATGAAGACTTCCGCGAAAGGCTGAAAAAACGCCGCGAGAGGAGGTCGAAAACGGCATGAAAAGATTCATTACAATTCTCATAGCTACATGCCTGATTCTCTCGCTCACAATCCCTGCTTTCGCGGAGGAAGAGGTATATTACCTCGACGACTATGCCATCGACGAGGATTATTACAGAGACAATTCCTACAAAGGCACTGTCCTTAATGTCTATAACTGGGGCGAGTACATCTCAGACGGTTCCGAGGATTCCCTCGATGTAAACAAATACTTTGAGGAACTCACCGGTATCAAGGTAAATTACACTAATTTCGACAGCAACGAGGATATGTACGCGAAAATCAAATCAGGCGGAGCGAACTACGATGTGGTAATACCGTCTGACTACATGATCCAGCGCATGGCGGAGGAGGGGATGCTTCTTCCGCTCGACTACGAC
>JAFYJR010000049.1 GCA_017538005.1 Clostridia bacterium
CCCCAATCCCGGGTGCGGTTGAGTGGATTGACGGCATGAAAAAAGCGGGTTTCAAAATGGTCCTTCTCTCAAACGGCAAGGGCGAGAGAACCCACTTCCTGGCCGGACTTTACGGAATCCCCGTAATCTGCCTGAGCTGCAAACCGCTGCCCGTAGGTTATGCCCGGGCGGTACTGAAATTCCGGACACGGCCGGAGAAATTTGTCATGATAGGTGACCAGCTTTTTACTGATATCTGGGGCGCAAATCTGACCGGTTTTAAGTCGATTTACTGTAAGCCCGCGGGGCCGGACAACGAGCAGAAGATAGGTTTTGCGATAAAAAGATTTTTCGAGAGACTGGTACTTTGGTATCTTGATAAAACGGAGGGTGATGCGTCATGAATATTAAAGAACTGGGCAAGATGCTGAAGGACGGCACCGCTGCCCTGATTATTTCCGAGGTTAACAGACTTTATTTTACTGAATTTGCCTCAACCGACGGTTTTCTCATAGTTACCAACAAGGGCGCAAAATTCATAACGGACAGCAGGTATATCGAAGCTGCTGAAAAAGAGGCGAAGGAATGCAAAGTCGAGCTTCAGAAGAGCGGAAAAGAGTTCGCGGATCAGCTTGTGAAAGCGATAAAAGAGCTCGGAGGAAAGACGGTATGGATTGAGACTTCGCGTCTCTCCGTTTCGGACGCGAAAGCGTATGAAAAACTGCTTGCCGAAGGTAAGCTCAGACTTGTTTTAAACGATAAACTCGACAGCGCGATAAACGAGCTTCGAAAAGCAAAATCCGAGGACGAAAAGGCCAAACTTCAGAAGGCGCAGAGGATTGCCGAAAAGGCGTTCAAAGCCATTCTGCCGATGATAAAACCGGGAGTAAAAGAGCGCGAAATCGCCGCGGCTTTAGACTTCGAAATGCGAAAAGCGGGAGCGACTGCCGTTTCCTTTGAAACCATCGTAGTTACGGGCAAAAACTCCTCAAAGCCGCACGGTGTGCCGGGGGACACAAAGGTCAGAAAAGGTGACTTTGTGACCATCGATTTCGGCGCTCTGTACGCGGGCTATCATTCGGACACGACGCGCACCGTCGCGGTGGGTGAAGTGACACCGAAAATGGCCAATGTCTATGACACTGTTTTGCGGGCCCAGAAGGCCGGAGTCGCGGCTTTAAAACCGGGCCTTCGGGCGTTTGACGCCGACAAGGTCTGCCGTGACATAATCAAGGCCGCAGGATACGGCGAATATTTCGGTCACGGCACCGGTCACGGCGTCGGCGTCGAGATTCACGAACTGCCGAATCTCTCGCCGCGGGCGAAGAAAAGCATACTTCTTCAGCCCGGCAATGTTGTGACCGTGGAACCGGGTATTTATCTGCCCGGAGAGTTCGGCGTAAGGATAGAGGACATGCTTCTCATAACAGAGGACGGAGCCCATAACTTCGCAACTTTGCCCAAGAAGCTGATTGTCCTGTAAAGAAAAAAACTTGCTATTTAATAATAATTAATATATAATCTAACGCGTATTAATGTATAAACGGAGGTAGAATTATGATTTCTGCTGGTGAATTCAGAAACGGCGTAACATTTGAAGAAGACGGCCAGGTTCTCCAGGTTGTCGAATTCCAGCATGTTAAACCGGGTAAGGGCGCTGCGTTCGTCCGCACCAAGACTAAGAACGTCATCACGGGCGCCGTAGTTGAAAAGAGCTACAACCCCACAGCGAAATTTGAAACAGCTTTCATAGAGAGAAGAGACATGGAGTACTCCTACAACGACGGAGACCTCTATTATTTCATGGATCAGGAGACATACGAGCTCATACCGATCAACTCTTCCGAACTTTCCGATAACTTCAAGTTTGTCAAGGAAAATATGATCTGCCGTGTCCTTTCTTACAAGGGCAAGGTATTCGGTGTTGAACCGCCGAACTTTGTTGAACTCAAAGTTACACAGACAGATCCCGGTTTCAAGGGCGACACCGCCACAAACGCGACAAAGCCCGCCACACTTGAGACAGGCGCAGAAGTAAAAGTTCCTCTCTTCATTGACGAAGGAGAAATGATTCAGATCGACACAAGAACAGGCGAATACATGGGCCGCGCATAAGGCCGTAATTCGGAGGTAACTTGTTTATGAAAACAGTCGAAAAAGTTGCTTATCTCAAAGGTCTTGCCGAAGGACTTAATCTTAATTCGGACAAGCCCGAGACAAAGATGTTCAATGCGATAATGGATGTTCTCAAGGAACTCGCAGAAGGACATGACGAGCTCGAGGAGTCCCTCGATCTTGTCGCCGCACAGCTCGACGAAGTGGATCACGACCTCGGCCAGCTTGAAGAACTCATCCTCGGCGAGTGCGAGTGTGAGGAAGGCGAGGAGTGTGAATGCGGATGTGAAGAGGAACACAAACCTCATGAACATCCCGCTCCGGCACCTGAGCCGGAACCCGAACCGGAGCCCGAGCCCGAAGAGGATGATGACGAATATTACGAAGTCGAGTGTCCGTCATGTCACGAAGTCATCTGCGTTGACGAAGGAATCCTCGAAGAAGGCAGTGTTGAATGTCCCGGCTGCGGTGAGAAACTCGAGTTTGAAATCGAGTTCGAATAATTTTATGTTAATACGGGGCATCGACAGAAGGTCGGTGCCCTTGAGTTTCTGAAATGAGGTTTTATGGAATTTGTTTTGGCCTCAAAGTCCCCGAGGCGCGTTGAAATGCTCAAAAGCCTGGGCTTTGACTTTACCGTCAGACCCGCGGATATTGATGAGAGCAGCATAAGCATCGCGGATCCGGAAACCGGAGTGGAGAAAATAGCTCTTGAAAAGGCTAAGGCCTGCCTTCACGGTCTTGAGATGCACGAAGCGGTCGTGCTTGCGGCCGATACTATAGTCGTTCTGGACGGTGAAGTCCTGCTCAAGCCGAAAGACGCGGCTGACGCGAGAGCCATGCTCTCAAAGCTTTCCGGAAAAACCCATACGGTTTTCACGGGAGTGGCAATAATGACGGAGCGGGAAACCCGCTCGTTCGTCGAATCCACGGATGTCACTTTTTTTGAACTCACTGATGAGGAAATTGACGACTACATTGCCACGGGAGAACCGCTCGACAAAGCGGGAGCTTACGGCATACAGGGCCGGGGTTCATTGCTTGTCAAAAGTATAAACGGCGACTATTTCAATGTAGTCGGCCTTCCTACGGCACCGGTCGCGCGCTGTCTTAAAGCGTTCGGTGTTTTACCACAAAAAGGAGTCTGAATATGTTTACACAGGACATAGGAATTGATCTCGGTACAGCCAATACCCTTGTTTTCGTCAAGGGTAAGGGTATCGTTATACGCGAGCCCTCGGTTGTTGCCGTCGATGTTCGCTCCACACCCAACAAGGTTGTTGCGGTAGGTTCTGAAGCAAAAGAGATGATAGGCCGTACGCCGGGTTCAATAACGGCAGTGCGTCCTCTCAAGGACGGCGTTATCGCTGACTTCGATATCTGCGCCGATATGCTCAACGAGTTTATCAGACGCGCCATGAGTTCTTCGCCTCTGACGAAGGCGCGCGTCATGATATGCATTCCGTCAGGCGTAACGGAAGTAGAGAGAAGAGCCGTTCATGACGCCGCCCGTTCGGCCGGCGCGAAGCAGGTATCCCTTATAGAAGAGCCCATGGCTGCCGCCATAGGCGCGGGTCTTCCCGTCTCCGACGCCACAGGTTCAATGGTCGTCGACATAGGCGGCGGCACCGCGGAAGTTGCCGTAATATCGCTCGGTGATATTGTAACTTCAAATTCCGCGCGCGTCGCCGGCGACAGTTTCGACGACGCCATAATAGCCTATGTCAAGAAAAAGCATAACCTGCTCATAGGCGAACGCACGGCCGAGGATATCAAGATTAAGATAGGCTCCGCTTATCCGTATGAGGGTGAGGGCGCCATAGACGTCAAGGGCAGAAACCTTGTTGACGGACTTCCGAAAAACATCGAAATCACTTCCGAAGAAGTCCGCGAGGCGCTTGCCGACAGCATCAACCTCGTTCTTGACTGTATAAGAGAGAGCCTTGAAAAGACACCGCCCGAGCTTGCTTCCGACATAATGGAACAGGGAATAATGCTCACCGGCGGCGGTGCGCTTTTACGCGGTATAGACAAACTCATCTCCGTTGAAACGGGCATGCCGGTACGCGTTGCCGACAATCCGCTTGACTGTGTTGTAAACGGAACGGGAGCCTGTCTTGAAAACGATTTGCTCGGAGCCTCGAGCACAAGTAATTACGATTGATCCGGTGATGTTTTGAACAGATTCACGAAGACAACCTGGTTTAAAGTGACGGTTGCCGTTTTTGTATTGCTGTTCGCGGTTTTGATTTTCGCGGCGGCAAGCAAAAAGGGCAGCTCTCCTCTGTCGTCTCTTGTCGGCGCGGTAACAGAACCGCTGTCTTCCGCCTCTTCGAGTGTCGGCGAGACTTTTTCGAAACTCACGAGTGGTATCCGTTCCAAGAATTCCTACCAGGAGCAGATAAAGGAACTGCAAAAACAGATTGTCGCTTATCAGCGCGAACTCGCCGATTATGAACAGCTGAAACAGCAGAACGAACTTTACCAGAGCGCCCTCGGCGTAAAGGAGAAAAACGCCGACTTTGAGTTCGTCTATGCCTCTGTCATAGGTCGTGATGCCGCCGATGTCTATACGAGTTTCACCCTGAGTAAGGGCTCGAATGACGGCGTTGCTGTAAACGACCCGGTAATCTGCGGTGAAGGTCAGCTCGTCGGTGTCGTATCAAAAGTCGCGAAGACATATTGCGTGGTATCCACGATACTCGATCCCAATGTATCCGTCAGCGTCTACGAAATCCGTACTCGTGAAACCGGTTATGTCTCAAACACAACCATTCTCTCTGAAGGCGGACTGCTTAAGGTGTCCGGCTTAAGCCGCAACACATCCGTTACCGCCGGAGGTCTCGTATGCTCGTCCGGCGTGGGCGGAGTTTATCCGAAAGATCTCGTCATAGGTACGGTCAAGGAAGTCAAGGATGACGATCACACCATCTCGTCCTACCTCATCGTCGTGCCGACGATTGAAATAAAAGACATCGAGGATGTACTCATCATCACGAACTTCGAAGGACAGGGCGTGGCCACACCATGAAGAGAGAGCCTTTGTCAAAGAAGCAGAAGGTCCTTTATGAGACAAGGACTCTGTTCGCGCTCCTTGTTCTGGTTTGCGCCATGCTTCAGAATACACCTCATCTCACGCTGACGATTCTCGGCTCTCATCCGCTTATTCTTATCCCGCTCGTTGTTTTTATAGGCATGTTTGAGAAAGCCATAGTCGCAGCGCTCTACGGTATGTTTGCCGGTATTCTCTGGGATGTGACGGTCGCGGCGGGCGACGGTTACAACGCTTTGATTCTCATGCTGTTTGCCACGGTCGCAAGCGTGCTTATCAGCTATCTCATGAGAAACAATATTTCAACCGCGCTGTTGCTCTCCTTATCCGCGATAGTGATTTACCTGCTGTTGCACTGGTTTATCTTTGTCGTCTGCAGCGGAGCGACCGGCGGTTTCATAACACTCGTAACTTTCTATTTGCCCACGGCGGTTTACACGGCGGTATTCGCTCCGCTGATTTACATTCTGCTTCGGGCTGTTCTTCGAAAAATAAAGGAGTAAAAAACAGTGGAGAAAGGCTTCAGTCTGCTTTCAAAACAGATATTTTCTTCAAGAAGGAATTATATCCTTCTTGGAGTTTTTGTTCTTGTATGCCTTTTCTTCATCGGAACGCTTCTTAAGATACAGATACTGAAGAGGGACCAGTACCGCAACAATACCGTCAGCACATATCTGGTTCCCGTTGAGGCTGCCCGCGGCGAGATACTGGACCGTAACGGTTCTCCTCTCGTCACCAACAAACAGGGCAACTCGCTTGTATTCAACTATTCCTTTTTCCCCACGGATTTAAAGGAACGCGATGAGCTCATTCTGGCTCTCATCAATCTCTGCGATGAGTACGAGCAGGATCACATTGACAATCTTCCCATCATTCTTCACGATGACGGCACATACTCTTTCGTCGAGGATGAGGATGACGATGACATAAAAGATTATATCGAGTGGCTGAAGTCACCCGAGATGCTGAACCTGAACAGTTACGCCACGGTGGAGAACTGTATGACGGCGCTTGTAAAACGCTATGAGCTTCAGGATTACACGCCGGAAGAGGCGCGTAAGATTGCCGCCGTGTGCGCGGAGATGAAGCATCTCGGCTTCTCAAACTCGACACCTTATACATTTGCCGAGGATGTTCCTATGGAACTCGTCGCGGTAATTATGGAAAATCGCGCCTTCTATAGGGGCGTGGAAAACTTGATTGTACCGTACCGTGAGTTTACGGACGGTACGGTGGCGCCGCACATCGTCGGCCGCGTCGCGAAGATTTCAGCCGAGCAATACAACGCGTCAAAAAAGGAAAACGACGCGCTTGTCAAAGAGGCGGAAGAGGACGGCGCCGATGAACTTGAGATTCAGAAAATCAAGTGCGCCGCCTATGCCATGAACGACACCGTCGGAAGCGGCGGCATAGAAGGCGCCATGGAAGATTATCTCAAGGGCAAACGCGGCATCAAGCAGGTGACTGTGGATTCCGAGGGCGATGTGCAGGAGGAATTCATCATTGCTCCCGAGCAGGGAAACACTGTTGTTCTGACTATAGACACAAACCTTCAGCGCGTGGCACAACAGGCGCTTGAGCGCAGGGTAAAATCCCTTAAT
The DNA here is from genome assembly GCA_017538005.1 of Clostridia bacterium. GTDB lineage: Bacteria > Bacillota > Clostridia > Oscillospirales > Acutalibacteraceae > UBA1227. Next base: position 6,748 of record JAFYJR010000049.1, read on the forward strand.
GTCAACACCCAGCTGCCGGACGGCGCTGCCGCGGCGGCGGTTGTGGTTATGAATGTTCACACGGGCGAAATTCTTGCCTGCGCGACATATCCTTCATATGACAACAACCTCTGGAAAGAGAACTACAAGGAATGGACAGAGGATAAAATAGGCGCACCTTTATGGAACCGCGCGACGATGAGTACATACGAGCCCGGTTCGACATTCAAGCCCTGCGTTGCGGTCGCGGGCCTTGAGGAGGGCGTTATTGACGAGGATTTCACCTGGGACTGTGACGGCTGGTACCGTTACTTCTCAGATGTAACTTTCGGCTGCGCGGGTCGTGTCGCTCACGGTGAGAACAATGTAACCGGGGCCATAAATAAATCCTGCAACTGTTTCTTCTATGAGACCGGCCGACTCCTTGGTATTGATAAGATAGACAAGTGGGCGTCCGCTTTCGGACTCGGCTCAAAGACCGGTGTTGAGATAAGCGAGGCCCAGGGCATACTTGCCGGTAAGGAATACCGAGAGTCACAGGGCGGCACATGGCACCCCGGTGATACGGTCCAGGCTTCCATCGGTCAGTCCGATCACCAGTTTACTCTGCTTCAGATGTGCAGCTACTGCGCGACCATAGCAAACGGCGGCACAAGATATGTTCCGCACTTTGTAAAAGCTGTTTTGAATTATGACTATACCGACATCGTCATGAAGAAAGAGCCCGTTGTGGCTCAGGAACTCGGTATAGACAAACATAACCTGGAACTTGTCCAGGAAGGTATGTACCTTGTTGCCAACGAGGGATTCTGTAAAGATGCTTTTGCCGGTCTTCCGATAAGGGCTGCCGCGAAGACAGGTACATCGGAAGTCAAGAAGAAGTATGACGGTGTCATAGTTGAAGGAAACAACGGTTTCCTTATCACCTATGCGCCTTATGAGGACCCCGAAATAGCAATCGCCCTTGTCGTTGAGACGGCGAACACGGGTGCTATGACAGCAAGTATCGCTGCGGATATCTACCAGTATTATTTCTCGAAGAAGCCGCTTACAACAACTCAACCGTACAACACATTCTTAGGTTAGGAGGCAAACCATGGCAGATTTCAGCGCGAAAAAAGTATTGTTTACCTCCGGTAAGGGCGGAGTCGGCAAATCCACCCTTTCGACCACTTATGCGAAAATACTCTGCGACAAGGGATACCAGGTTCTTATGATAGACTGCGATGTATCTCTTCGCACTCTTGATATAATGCTCTCGGTTTCGAGTCTTGTCCTCTATGACTGGTATGATGTCGTTGAGGAAAACGTTGACCCGAGATCCGCGCTCATCACGACGGACGGCCCGAAGCTTCTGGCCGCGCCCATGGGCGAGATTTTCGTGACATCTGATGATATGAGACGGCTCGTATCCGCGTACGAGCGCATGTTTGACTATATCGTGCTGGACTGCCCGGCGGGCGTCGGCCCGGTATTCGATGCCGTCGTTTCGGTGGCGGATCTCGCGATAATAGTCTCCACGCCCGACAATGTCTGCGTCCGCAGCGCGGCGGTTGCCGCGGCAAAGGCGGAGGCCGCGGGCGTTGAATCCAGACTTGTAATAAACCGCTTTCAGAAAAATCTCACTTTCGGCGGAAAGAATCTTAATATAGACGAAGTCATTGACGCTACAGGCGTTCAGCTCGTCGGCGTAATACCGGAGGACAAGGCTCTGGTCCTCTCGATGTTAAACGGCGAACTGGTCGATCCGAATTCCAAGGCCGTAAAGGCCATGAAGCGCGTCATAAGAAGACTTGACGGCGAACAGGTGCCTCTTAAAATTTAGGCAAAATACACAAAACCTATTGCCCGAAAGCCCTTTTTATGTTAAGATTTAATGTACATTCTTTTAAAGGAGGCGATGCTCTGTGAATATTGCTCTTATTGCCCACGATAAGAAGAAAGAACTCATGACACAGTTCTGCATAGCGTACTGCGGAATTCTTTCAAAGCATAATCTCTGCGCTACGGGTACAACCGGCAAGATTATTTCCGAGGCGACGGGACTTGAGATTCACAGGTTCTTAAGCGGCGCGCAGGGCGGCGAGCAGCAGATTGCTTCGCGTATCGCCTGCAACGAGATTGACCTTCTCCTCATGTTCGGCGATCCTTTAAATCCGAAGCCGAACGAGCCGAACGAGGCAAATCTCATTCGTCTCTGCAACGTTCACAACATTCCCGTTGCGACAAATATCGCGACCGCAGAAGCGCTCATTCACGCGCTCGCGCGCGGTGACCTCGATTGGCGTGACATAGTCAATCCCAAAGGAAACTGACAACCTACAGAGCCATGCTTTTCTCAAGGGGAGAAGCATGGCTTTGATAAATTATACGGAGGACCGAGATGGCATTACTTACAAATGCGATAAAAGGAACACAGGATACATTGCCGCAGGGCAGTTACAAAATCCGTTTTGTCGAGCAGACGATGTCCGACATAGCCCAGAATTTCGGATTCAGGGAAATCCGTACGCCTGTTTTTGAGCATACGGAGCTCTTTAACCGTTCTGTCGGTGATACTACTGATGTGGTACAGAAGGAGATGTACACCTTTGAGGACAAAGGCGGACGCTCAGTCACGCTGCGCCCCGAAGGTACGGCCGGCGCCGTCCGCGCTTTTCTGGAGCACGGACTGTTTAACGATGCCCTTCCGCAGAAGATGTATTACTTCAATTCCTGTTACCGTTATGAAAAGCCACAGGCGGGACGCCTCCGTGAATTCCACCAGTTCGGTGTCGAGTGTTTCGGCGCAGAGAGCCCCGCAGCCGATGCCGAGATAATTGCGCTCGCGACTGAAATCTTCGGTTTCCTCGGCGTGGAGGGACTTGAACTTAGAATCAATTCCATCGGTTGTCCGACATGCCGCGCCGAGTATCAGAAGGCGCTCAAGGCATATTTCACGGAACGCAGGAGCGAACTCTGTGACACCTGCG
>JAFYJR010000050.1 GCA_017538005.1 Clostridia bacterium
TGAAAAGCTCGGTCTTTTCAATATCGAGGGCGTGGAGTTTTTGCCGTCTTTCTCAAGTCCGATGGCGTCTTTCGGCCGTTGCGCCGAGGCGTCTAAGGGAAAGGACACGACAATAGGTCACTGGGAAATATGCGGCCATATCAGTCCGGAGCCTCTGCCGACTTATCCCGACGGCTTCCCGCCTGAGATTATGGATGAGTTCTCAAAACGCACGGGCAGGGGATGGCTGGTAAACAAGCCTTACTCGGGCACCGATGTTATCCGTGACTACGGCGATGAACACGTAGCTACGGGAAAACTCATAGTTTATACTTCCGCCGATTCGGTATTCCAGATTGCCGCTCACGAGGACGTAGTGCCCGTGGAACAGCTCTACGAATACTGTAAAATCGCCCGGGAAATAGTGCCGGTCGGCAGGGTCATCGCGCGGCCGTTTACCGGAACATCGGGCAACTATACCCGCACGCCGCGCCGCCATGACTTCTCGCTGACGCCGCCCGGCACGCTTTTGAATGTTCTGAAATACTACGGCAAAGATGTCATATCCATAGGAAAAATCAGCGACATCTTTGCGGGCTCCGGTGTGACGGAGAGCAATCCGACGACCGGCAACACAAACGGTATGGAAGTCCTTGACACAGTCATTGAGCGTGATTTTGACGGCCTGTGTTTTGCGAATCTTGTGGACTACGATATGCTTTACGGCCACCGCAGGGACATTGACGGTTACGCCGCTGCCATAACGGAATTTGACACATGGCTCTCGAAGTTTCTGACAAAACTGCGCGAGGATGATGTCCTCATCATCACCGCGGATCACGGCTGTGACCCTTCCTTTACCGCTCACACGGATCATACCCGCGAGTACATACCGCTTCTCTGGTACACAAGAGGGGGACCTGCAAACAATCTGGGAACCCGAAAGACATATGCCGATATCGGCAAAACGATAGAGGACCTGTTCGGCTGGGCGACAGACCTTGACGGAGAGAGTTTTCTCTCCGAGGTCACTTTTGAGCCGAACGAGTACGCGAGATTTATGAGGAAATGATTATGACACACGAAGAATTGATGAAAGCCGCCGAAAACGCTATGCAGCTCGCATATGCGCCTTATTCGAATTTCAAGGTCGGGGCCGCGCTGCTCTGTGGCGACGGCACGGTCTTTACGGGCTGCAATGTTGAGAACGCCTCATACGGCGTGACGAACTGCGCCGAGCGTACGGCACTGTTCAAAGCCGTATCGGAAGGCCACACAGACTTCGTCGCCATCGCCATTGTCGGCGGCCCCGACGGAGTATCCGCAGGCCCGTGTTACCCCTGCGGCACCTGCAGGCAGGCGCTCGCCGAGTTTGTAAAACCGGATTTTGAAGTGTGCCTTAAAGATGACGCAGGTACAGTATTTGTGTGCAAATTCAACGAACTTTTACCCAATTCTTTTAATTTACATAACTGAAGATTTTATGTATAATTCTAGTATTGAATAAATTTCGGAGGAAAGATATTTTATATGGCAACAAAGTACTCTGTTCCGCTCAGTAAAATAATCGCATCGGAAGGATACACGGAGATTTACTCTCCCACACCTCCGGAGGAAGTAATGGTATCGGCCATGGAAGTTTCGCGTCCCGGCCTTATTCTGGCGCGCGATGACGTCAACTTCTCCGCGAACAGGATTCAGTTTATCGGCAACTCCGAACAGTTTTTCCTGAAAGGTCTTCCCGAAGATGAGAAGGCTTCCGACTGTATTGACAGACTTATGTCGAGACATCCGAAAGCCATAGTCTTTTCAGTAAGCGTCGATCAGGATGTCGTGGATATGTTTATGCCTTATGCGAAACAGTATGAGGTACCGCTTCTTAGGAGTGAGTCCGAGACATCGTTCGCTGTATCTTCGCTCGTATCGTACTTAAACGTCGAACTCGCCGAGCGTGAGACGCGTCACGGTGTGCTCGTCGAAGTCTTCGGTGAAGGCGTTCTCATCACCGGTGACAGCGGCGTTGGCAAGTCCGAAAATGTTGTTGAGCTTATCAACCGCGGTCACAGACTTGTTGCCGACGACGCCGTTGAAATACGAAAAGTGTCGAAGAGGACACTCGTAGGTTCGGCGCCGGACAACATCAGACACTTTATCGAACTCCGCGGCGTCGGCATTATTGACGCCCGCAGACTCTTCGGTATGAAATCCGTAAAGAACACTTCGAGAATTGACCTCGTCGTCGACCTCGAGCCGTGGGATGAAACCAAAGCCTACGAGCGTATGGGTGTTGACGAGGAAGACATAAACATTCTCGGCGTAAACGTACCGCTCTGTACGGTACCCGTATCGCCGGGCCGAAACCTCGCCGTAATCATCGAGGTTGCGGCCATAAACAACCGCCAGAAGAAGATGGGCTATAATTCCGCCAAGGAACTTCTCTCAAATCTCGGCATGATAGAGGAGTCCGAGAACGACAACAAGCCCACCGATCTTGATGTCTGGCACAACGCTTAATTTGGGGTAACAAAATTTCAGATAAAAGGAGGAGATGAAATTGAAAGATCCGAGAGCAATGGCCTTTGTCAA
>JAFYJR010000006.1 GCA_017538005.1 Clostridia bacterium
AACGCAGAAGCGCTATCTCAACGAACTTGCCGTAGAGGTCGCCCTCAAAGTCCAGGATATGGGTTTCAATGGACGGTTCGGCGTCCTCGTAGAATGTGGGACGTACACCGATGTTTGTTATCGCGAGATAACTCCTGTCGCCCACTGTTGCCTTGCTCATGTAAACGCCGTACTTCGGTATGACAATGTGCGGATCAGCTTTCTGGTTTATCGTCGGCGCGTCGAGATGGCGGCCGCGCTTGTCGCCGTCGACGACCTGGAGACGGAAGGAATAGGGGCGGCCGAGCATACGGTTGGCCGTCTCAATCTTGCCTTTCTCGAGCGCCTTCTTTATGCGTGTCGTCGAGACGGGCTGTCCCTCATAGTCAAACTCGGGTGACATTGAAAACTCTATACCTGCGTTCTCACAGAGTTTCTTCAATGTCTCGGGAGTTCCCTCTCCGCCTTTGCCGAAATTATAGTTGAAGCCGCAGCAGACGCCGACGGCGCCCATGCGCTTTATGATAATCTCGTCGAAGAATTCTTTCGGAGACATATCCTTAAGTTCCGAGAACTCTAAAAGGCAGAGCGTGACGCCGGTCTTCTTAAAGGCGGCTGCGCGCATATCCGAAGTGAAGAGGCACGGAACTTCCTTACCCGTCAGAACGGTCTGGGGATGTTCCTTGAAAACAAGGGCGAAAGGCATGGCAGATTTACGCTTTGCCATTGCCAAAGCGTCATTCAAAACGGTCATATGTCCTCTGTGGAGACCGTCAAAATTTCCCAGTGCTACGACTGATGCCATGCTTTATCTCTCCTGATAAACTCTGCAAAATTCAAGGTTGTTTTCCGAAATATCGGCTCTGCCGATTCCGAGAAAACGGTCGTTATTGTAAACTCTGTAAAGTCCGTTTACTTTACACTCTTTGATTCTCTCGAGGTTTAAGTCACCGCCGTTTATAAAACGGTGGGCCTGTCCGTCGCTGACAAATGCCGCAGGATAGGCATTTAAAGCCTCCTCGACACTGATGATACAGGCGGACGGATTCTCCTCAAGCTGCTCCAAGGTTACGCTGTCAGCGACATTAAAACCTGCAGCAAACGTGCGGGTCAGGGCGGTCATAGCCGCGCCGCAACCGAGGTCGCGGCCTATGTCGTCGATAAGTGTGCGGACATAGGTACCTGACGAGCACTCTATCTCGAGCGAGTATTCGTTTTCATTTTCCGTACCGGAGACCTCAAGTCTGCTGATTGTCGCAGGACGGGGCTCTCTCTCCACTTCCTTTCCCTGACGGGCAAGTTTGTAGAGTTTTACGCCGTCCTTGTTCAGTGCGGAATACATAGGCGGAATCTGCATAATATCGCCCTTGTACTTCTCCGCCGCCGCGACGACCTCAGAAAGACCTGCCGACACTTCACTCTCGCTTAAAACCTCTCCGGTTATGTCGAGCGTGTCGGTGGTCATGCCGAGTCGCATGACAGCCCTGTAGGACTTGGTGCTGTCCGGCAGGAATTCCAGAAATCTGGTCGCGCCGCCAAGCATAATCGGAAGCACGCCTTCAGCCATCGGGTCCAGCGTGCCGCAGTGACCCGCCTTCTTCTCACCCGTTATGCCGCGTACCTTCGATACGCAGCGGAAGGATGTCAGGCCAGAAGGCTTGTAAAGATTGATAAATCCTGTCATTTCAGTTCTTTTTCTATCAGGGCGACGAGTTCATTAAGCGTCTCCTCTTCCCTGCCTTCGGGCGCGTCACAGCCCGCGGCGCGCATATGTCCGCCGCCGCCGAACTCGGCGCAGAGAGCGGACGCGTCAAGCGGCTCGTGAGTTCGGAGCGAAAACTTGTATCCGCCGTCCTGTTTTTCTTTCATTGTGATGCCGCAGAGAGCGCCCTCAAACTGGCGTGATATAGCCGAGATTGAGTCACACTGGTCAAGTGTGGCGCCTGTCTTTTCAAGCATCTTGTTTGTAACTTTGAATACGACAACTTTACCTTCACAGAATACTCGCATGCTTCCGAGCACTTCTGAGAGAAGGTCGTAGTATTCAAACGGCTTTGTCTCAAACATCGCGACGTTTATGGCGGCGCTGTCAGCGCCCGCGTCTATGAGATCGGCGCAGACACGAAGTGCCTCCGGCGTGGTGTTTGAATAGCGGAAGCAACCGGTATCGGTTGAAATACCGGTGTATAAAGCCGCGGCAATCGCCGGAGTAATCTCTGCGCCCATCTCGACAAAGACGCGGTAAAGCGTCAGTGACGCGGCGCCGTCATCGGCATTTAAAAATGTCTCCTTCGCGTAGTCGACATTTGTACCGTGATGGTCAATGCAGAGATCCACCTTGTCACCGTAGAGCGCGTCGAGTTCCTCGCCGAAAAGTTTATTGTCGGCTACATCGACCGCGACGATGAACTTCGGCTCAAACTCCAAAGTTTCAACATCTTCAAAAAGATAGCTGTATCTGTCCGGGATTACATCGCCGTTTAAGACGCGTGCGCGCTTTCCCATCGCTGTCAGTACGTGATAAAGGGCCACGCCGCATCCGAGCGTGTCACCGTCCGGATTCTTATGTGTAAGTATGAGAACATCATCAGCGCCGTTTAAAAGCTCAATGACTCTTCTCTGATCAATTGCCATGAGAACCTCCCGAAACCTCGTTCAGTTTTTTAAAGATTTCCATACCCTGCTCTACGGAATCGTCAGCCACGAATTTGAGCTCAGGCGCCTTGCGGAGGTGCAGGTTCTGTCCGACTTCACGTCTGATAAATCCTGCCGCGCCGTTTAATGCTTTCGCGGCCTCTTTCGCGTTCTCCATACCTTTCAGGTCGCTTATATAGACCTTGGCGTATGAGAGATCGCCCGATACCGTAACTCGGACCACGGTTAAAAGTTCATCCGTGACTCTCGGGTCCTTTATGTCCTTGAGGGTGGCAATTATTTCGCGCTTTATGTCCTCGGCAATTCTGTCCTTGCTGTGTCCGGGCATAAATATCCCTCCTTAGTCTTCTCTGTATTCCTCTGTGATGAAGGCCTCGAAAATGTCGCCTTCCTTGATATCGTTGAACTTGGTGAGACCGATACCGCACTCATAGCCCGAGGCGACTTCCTTGACGTCGTCCTTGAAACGCTTGAGTGAGCTCATCTCATCCTCTGCGATGATGATACCGTCACGGACTACGCGGATCTTCGCGCCCCTGACGATTTTACCGTCAAGAACATAGGAGCCCGCGATAGTACCGGCGGAAGAAATCTTGAATACATTTCGTACTTCCGCGCGACCGATGTCGACATCCCTGAATTTGGGAGCGAGCATACCCTTGATGGCGGATTCAATCTCTTCTATGCAGTCGTAGATTATTCTGTAGCAGCGGATGTCGACGCTGTCGCGCTCAGCCATAGCCGTCGCGGAGGCGTCCGGACGGACATTGAAGCCGACGATAATGGCGATGGAGGCGCTGGCAAGCATGACATCGGACTCGACGATACCGCCGACGGCGCCGTGAATAACCCTTACGCGTACTTCATCGTTTGAGAGTTTTTCAAGCGACTGACGAACGGCTTCGACGGAACCCTGAACATCTGCCTTGACAACGATGTTGAGGTCCTTGAGTTCGCCTTCCTGGATGGATGCGAAGAGGTTGTCGAGCGTGACTTTCTGCATTGCGCCCCACTGTTCCTCTTTCGCGGCGTCCTTTCTCTGCTCAACGAGTTCGCGCGCGAGACGCTCATCGGAAACGGCGTCGAAAGTATCGCCCGCCTGGGGAGCTTCCTGGAGACCGGTGATCTCAACAGGGATTGAAGGGCCCGCCTCTTTAAGCTCGCGGCCGTTCTCGTTCGTCATCACACGGACACGGCCGACAGCCGTACCGGCGACGATGATGTCGCCCGTGTGAAGCGTACCGTTCTGTACAAGGAGTGTGGCTATGGGGCCGCGACCCTTGTCGAGGCGCGCCTCGATGACAAGACCTTTCGCGGCCCTGTTCGGATTGGCGCGAAGCTCAAGCATCTCAGCGACAAGAAGAACAGACTCGAGGAGCTTGTCGAGATTCATGCCCGTCTTTGCGGATACGGGGACACAGATAGTCTCGCCGCCCCACTCTTCGGGAACGATCTCATGCTCTGTGAGCTGCTGCATAATTCTGTCAACTGTGACACCAGGTTTATCCATCTTGTTTATGGCGACAACGATGGGTATCTCGGCAGCCTTGGCGTGGTTGATCGCCTCTATGGTCTGCGGCATGATACCGTCGTCAGCGGCGACAACAAGAATGGC
>JAFYJR010000051.1 GCA_017538005.1 Clostridia bacterium
AAAGGCTTCGCCTGCTCCTCCGGCTTTGATTCCCTCCTCAAAGAAGAGAACAGTATCGGATTTCATTGCCTCTTTGACAGCTGTCTCGTCTATTGGCCAGACCCTGTTCAGTTTGATTATCTTGGTATCAATACCGTACTCGGCGAGCTTTTCCTGAGCCACACAGGCGTTTGAGAACACACTGCCGTAAGTGACAAGTGATACCGGCGCCGATTTCTTTCCGAAAACGGATACGGGCTCGTCAACCGCCTCATAGTTTTCCGGAAGATATCCCTCGTATCCTCTCGGATAGCGGACGGCAACGACTTTTCCGCCGTTTTCTACGGCCTTTTTCAGGTGAAGACCGAGTTCGGCATATGAGCTCGGGCTGTAAATCATTGAACCCGGTATGGTTTTTAAGAACGCGACATCCAGAAGACCCTGGTGACTTCTGCCGTCCTCACCCACGAAACCTGCGCGGTCAACAGCGAGCACAACCTTCTGGCTCTGCATCGCTATATCGTGTACAAGCTCGTCATATGCCCTCTGAAGGAATGTGGAATAAACGGCAAAGACAGGAATCATACCGCCCTTGGCGAGTCCTCCGGAAAATGTGGCGGCATGCTCTTCGGCGATGCCTACATCGAAAAATCTGTCCGGATATCGTTTTGCGAAAGCGTCAAGACCCGTGCCGAGAGCCATAGCCGCTGTTATAGCGCAGATCTTTTTGTTTTGCGCAGCCATCTCGCAGAGGTACTCTCCGAATGTATCGGAATAATTCTTCTTACCGGGCATGGAAATCGGTTCGCCGGTCAACACATTGAATCTTGAAATTCCGTGGAACTGTGAAGGGTCAAGCTCCGCCGGCTGGTATCCCATGCCCTTTACGGTACGGACATGAAGCAGAACCGGTCTGTCATCAAACTCCTTGGCGCCCTCAAAAGCGCGGCACAGAGCTTTTATATTGTGTCCGTCAACAGGACCCATGTACTGGAATCCGAGATCCTCAAAGAAGTTGTTGTTCTGGTAGATGTAGTCCTTCGCAATTTTCTTTATCGTTGCGAGATCACCGCGGACCTTGTCGCCTCCGGGCATTACATCGAGAACATCTGCTATCGTATTTCTCGTTCTGTAGTATGCCTTGTTGGTTCTTATCGTGGTCAGGTAATTTGCGAGGGAACCTACCGGCGACGAGATGGACATCTCGTTGTCGTTCAGTACGACAATGAGTCTGCCTTTCTTGCGTCCGGCGTTGTTTAAGGCCTCGTAGACGAGACCGCCCGTGAACGAACCGTCACCGATGACGACAACGGTGTAGGAGTCGTCATAAGAAAGATTTTTTGCCTCTACGAGGCCGTATGCCGCAGAGACGGACGCGCCGGAGTGACCGGCCGCGAATGTGTCGTGTACGGACTCTTCGGGGCTCGGGAAACCGGAGATGCCTCCGTCCTGACGAAGAGTCGAAAAGTCTTTATATCGGCCGGTCAGGATTTTATGGGTATAAACCTGATGGCCTACATCAAAAACAAAGCTGTCGCGCGGCGTGTCAAAGCATCTGTGCATGGCTATCGTCAGTTCGACAACGCCGAGATTTGATGCGAGATGACCGCCTGTCTTTGAGACAGTGTCGACAAGGGTGTGACGAATCTCATCGGCCAGAACCTTAAGTTCCCGATAGGACATCGTCTTCAGCAAATCCTTGTCATTTGCAACTCTGTTTAAGTGTTTCGTAACCATTTTTCTCTGCCCTCTTTAAAAATCTCTTGAAAGCAAATACTGTGTCGCCTCTCTCGCGTAGACTGTCTTTTCAAAACCGTCAAGAGCAGCGAGAGCTTTGCCGGTGTATTCTTCGGCAAGTTTCTTTGCGCCGTCGACACCGAGAAGCGTAACAAAAGTTGTCTTCTGATTGGCTTCGTCCTGTCCGACTTCCTTGCCGAGTTTTTCGGGATCGCCGACAACATCAAGTATGTCATCAACAATCTGGAAAGCGATACCGAGGTTTTCAGCATAATTTTTCGCGGCCTCGTACTGCTCGGAAGAAGCATCTGCAGCCGCGCAACCGAGTTCGCACGCGCAGCGGATGAGAGCGCCTGTTTTCAGCCTGTGAATCTCACAGAGCTGTTCCAATGTGACTTCATTATTCTCATTCAGAATATCAAGCGCCTGACCGCCGAGCATACCGTAAAGGCCGGAATAGTTCGCCAGAGCGCGTATGCATTTGACGGTAGTGTGATCGGATACACCGGCGTCCGCCGCAATCTGGAAAGCGTAAGTCAGAAGAGCGTCTCCGGAGAGAACTCCGAATGCCTCACCGAATTTCTTCCATGTGGACTCATTACCGCGACGGAACTCGTCATCATCCAGAGACGGAAGATCGTCGTGTACGAGCGAATATGTATGAATGAGTTCCATGGCGCAGGCAAAAGGCAGCGCGTCAGCCATATTTCCCCCGCAGAGTCTGCAGAACTCAAGGGTCAGAATGGGTCTCACCCTTTTACCGCCGTTTTCAACGCTGTACTCCATAGCGTCAGCGAGCATCTGATAGGACACTCCCCTTATTGCCAGATAGTCGGCAAGGGTGGCATTAATCATATTGATAAGTGACTGATAGTGCTTTTTCGCGTTTTCCGAAAGAATTTCACCGCTCACTTTACTTCGCCTCTTCTCCGCTCAGCGAAACAATTTTCTGTTCCGCGTCATTAAGTACCTTGTTGCATGAAGCAGCAAGTTTCGTACCTTCTTCAAACAGTTTCAGGGAATCATCAAGACTCAAGGAACCGTCCTCAAGTTTTTCGACAATCTCCTCGAGACGTTTCATCTGCTGTTCGTAGCTTTGTTCTTCCATTAAAGTACCTCCGCACTGAAAGTGCCGTCGCTTACTTTTATATTCAGACGGTCGCCCGTCTTAACATCGTTTACTGATTTGACAACGCCGTTTTCACCTTCGGCAATGGAGTAGCCGCGTGACAGTACCTTAAGCGGTGATATGGCGTCAAGTTTGCCTGAGAGGACCATAAGGCGGTTTTTATCCGCTGTCACTCTCCTGTCAACCGAGGCTTTCATCCTGTCCTGATAAGTGTCAAGAAGCAACCTGCGCTCATTCAGGAAAGCCAGACGCGACATACGCATCACAAGTGCTTTCTGCCTGTCCTTTTCAGCCGTAATATCAGGAACGGCAAGTTCCGCCGCGGCTGAAGGTGTGGGCGCGCGCCTGTCGGCGACATAGTCGGCTATGGTGACATCAGGTTCATGTCCGACGCCGGAGATGACGGGTGTTTCGCAGGCAAAAATCGCGCGCGCCACACTCTCGTCGTTGAAGCACCAGAGGTCTTCAACGGATCCGCCGCCGCGGCCGACAATGATGACGTCACATTCGCCGGTAGCGTCAAGTTTCTGCAGAGCGGAAACTATGGAAGCAGGAGCGTCAGTTCCCTGCACCAGCGAAGGGCTCAGAAGAACCTTTGCCATAGGCCAGCGGCGTCTTAATACCTTGCAGATATCCTGGAAGGCTGCACCGGTCTCGGCCGTTACAACGCCAACTGTTTTAGGATACCTCGGGAGCGGCTTCTTATGCTTCTCATCGAAAAGGCCTTCCTTTTCGAGTTTCACGCGAAGCTGCTCAAAAGCAACACTTAATGCTCCGGCACCCTCAGGCATCATATCGTTTATGTAGAGCTGGTAAGTACCGTCTCGCTCATATACTGATATCCTGCCGACCGCAATGACTTTCATGCCGTTTTCGGGGAGAAATTTTATCCTTATGTTCTGGCCCTTGAACATAACAGCTTTTATTGATGATGTATCATCCTTAAGCGTCAGGTACCAGTGACCTGAGGTGTGATTCTTAAAATTGGAAATCTCGCCCTCGACCGCCACACTCTGAAAGATGAGGTTCTGATCGAAAACGGTTTTGATGTAATTGTTCAGTTGTCCTACGGAGTAGACCTCCGGTAAAACATCAATCATTTTTATCTCCGATTAAATATCCGAGTATTGCGACACCTGCCGCATTATCGCTTGAAAACTCAGGGGCTGCAAAGAAAGTTTCACGATTTGTCTGCGACGCGATTTCCTTCTGCAATATGCTGTTTGACATAACACCGCCGGAATAAACAACCGGCAGACCATCATCCGGCAAAGCGGCCTGCATACCGAGTATCGACTTTTCAATGTACCTGAGACAGTACAGCGCGATATCCTCTTTCGCGGCGCCTTCATCAAGCATCTTTCCGCACTTGTTTTCAACACCTGAAAGACTGCAGTCCGCGCCGTTCATTGAAGCCCTGATTTCCGGAAAATCGGCTGATGACAAAAGCGCCAGTTTTTCCAGTTCGGGACCGCAGGGAAAATCCAGACCGAGCATGAGTCCCACTCTGTCTACCGCCTGTCCGGCGTGTAAGTCTGAGGATGCTCCGATAATCTCACAGGTTATCGGACATCTCTCGCCGGCGGCAACCTTCAGAAACTCGGTCGTGCCGCCCGAGACATGAAAGGCGTAGAAGTCTTTGCCGGCAAGGTCAAGCCTGCCTGCGCTGAAAAGCGCAGCGGTAATATGACCTTCCTGGTGAGACACCTCATAAAGCGGCACACCGAGCGCCGCCGCAACACTTGCCGCCACGGTGTGTCCTACGGTGAAACAAGGCATATATGAGCCCTCGACGGAACGCGGTCTCACTGAAACGCATACGGCGGAAATATCAGCGCCTCTTATAAGTTCAGGGAGAAGTTCGCGTATCTGCATCGCGTGATGAAACACGGCGTCAGACTGACGGACACCCTTTTCTCCCGACTTTACCGGAAGAAGTTTCTTCTTCTGTATTACGTTTTTTGTCTGCGAGTCAAACAGAGCAACGGAAGTTGTGTAGTTGCTCGTGTCAATTCCGAGATAAAGAGCCATTATTCAATACTTTTCGCTATGCTGCCCAAAACGCCGTTTATAAACTGGCTGTCTTCTTTGGTGGCATAGTTCTTTGCAAGTTCAACCGCCTCGTTTATGGAGACGCCGACGGGTACATCGTCAAAGTACAGCATTTCGCATACGGCTATCCTGAGTATTGAAAGCGAAACCTTTGTAATGCGGTCAAGCGTCCATCCGACCGTAAACTCGGAAATCCGTCTGTCAATCTCTTCAAGATTTTCCGCGGTCGCAACTGCGAGACGCTTTGTATAGTCGGATTCGTTAAGGAACTCTGACTCAACCACCATCTCTTACAGTTCATTTATGGGGATATCGCGGTTGAAGCCGCATTCAAAGATCAGAATGAATGCCTGCTCTCTCTCCTGACTTCTGGTCATAAGCGCACCTCAAAAAGAACCCTCCACGGCTGACCGCAGAGGGGTTTAAATTGCCGTTTAAAATTCTTAAGGTTCAGATTCTTCATCGTCGGCAGCTATGCCGGATACCGTGACATCGACTTTGGTCACTACGCGGCCGGTCATATTCTGCACGGCGGCTTTCACCGCTTTCTGGACATTCATGGAGGTGTCCTGAAGTTTTGCGGAAGGATTTACGATTATGTACATATGGAGTTTGATGTCATAATCGCTAAGATCCACTTTGACATGTCTGATGTGTTCTGTATTGACTTTGAACGATGTATACAGGTCCTTCGGTCTGTTTCCGAATCCCGCGACACCGTCAACATCTTTAGCGGCATTCATAGCGATGGTAGCTATGACATCTTCGGATATTACAAGTCCGCCGGTGTAATTGTTTTCAGCCACTTTGAGTGCCTCCTTGTATAAATATGCAAAAGTTCCCTACAATTATACAACTTTTAATATTATTGTACAATATATAAAAATTTGCTATACTACTGTCTATGAAACAGAAAATAAAGACATGGGCCTTTGACTGGCGCTACATATTCCTTGCTTTCGGCACCTCGTTTGGCATTATGCTCCTCGTGGCATTCTGCTATGACATGGTGCCTTTCGGCGATATTACCATTTTGCGTATGGATATGTACCATCAGTACGGACCGCTTCTTGCGGAACTGTATGACAGAATAACGCACGCCGAAAGTCTCATCTACTCCTGGACATCCGGCGGCGGCGGAAGTTTTATCGGAAACTACGCCAACTACCTCGCAAGTCCTCTCTCCTGGCTCATATTGCTCTTCGGTCATAAGAACACAACTGAATTCATAGCTTTTCTCATAACCCTGAAAGCCGCGCTCTCAGCCGGTTCCATGACCTATTATCTCAAGGAATCCAACCAGTTTAAGGTATCAAATTTCATAACCGCATCATTTGGCATATTCTATGCATTTTCGGGCTATTTTGTCGCCTATTACTGGAACTTCATGTGGCTTGACGGCATGATGCTCCTGCCGCTTATAGTACTCGGCGCGGAAAAGATATTTGACGGTGAGAAGCCGTATTTCTACATCGCCTCGCTGGCGCTGCTCATGTTTGCCTCGTACTATATGGCTTACATGGTTTGCATCTTCATTGTGCTTTACTCGATAACCTATGTCGCGGCAATCAAGCAGTTTAACCGTAAACTGCTTGAGAACATCGGCAGATTTGCCGGTTCTTCCCTGCTTTCGGCAGGGCTTGCCGCGGTAATTCTGCTCCCGACATTCTATTGTCTCCGCACCTGTTCAGCGACCTCGGACAAGTTTCCGAAAGAGCTTTCAACATATTTCAATGCTTTTGATTTCCTCTGCCAGCACCTCGCGGCTCTTGAACCTACAATCAGAAGCAGCGGAGACGATGTCCTGCCGAACATCTACAGCGGTATTGCGACGGTTATGCTCGCATTTCTTTTCCTCTTTATCGGATCAATTCCGCTGAGAGAAAAAGTCGCGAAATATGTATTGCTTCTGGTACTCGCGCTTTCATTTGACATAAACTTCGTGAACAATGTATGGCACGCCTTCCACTTCCCGAACGACCTGCCCTACCGCTGGTCCTACTGCTATTCGTTTGTACTCATAACGATAGCCGTAAGAGCGATTCTGAAGCTTTCTGAACTCAAGCCGCGAGACCTGCTGACTGTAGGTATCGGTCTTGCCGCATTCATAGTTCTCGCCGAGGAAATCGGCTCCAAAAATGTCAAGACCGAGACCATACTGATAAGTCTCGCATTCGCGATTATTTACACAATAGTTCTCCGTGTCATGCAGAATCCGCGCATCTCGGCAGCGGGTCTCGCGGGTCTCTTCTTCTGTCTCGCTTTCGCCGAAATCGCGATTGCCGACACGGACAACTATGACATAGACCAGCCGAAATCCAACTATGCCGGCGACTACGGTGATTTCAAAACACTTAAAGCGAAACTCGATAAAGCCGAGGAAGGAAACTTCTACCGTATGGAACTCACCGACCTGCGTACGCGTATGGACAACTCCTGGTACGGTTACAACGGCCTCTCCGTGTTCTCTTCCATGGCCTATGAGAAGTCCTCCAACCTTCAGCAGGACCTCGGTATGTTCGGCAACTACATCAACAGTTATACATATCATCCGCAGACACCCGTCTACAACGCGATTTTCAGTCTCAAATATGTCGTAAACAACTCCTACGCCATTGACCTGGAAGATGAATATTACAAGGATATCGCGACCGTGGACAAGTTTACTGCTTACGAAAACAAATACTGTCTCCCCATAGGTTTCTGTGTCAGCGAAGATACGGAAAAATGGACATCAGACTGCGGCAATCCTTTCGATGCACAGAACAATTTCTGGCGTCTCGCCGCGGGTCTCGACAGCACGCAGGA
>JAFYJR010000052.1 GCA_017538005.1 Clostridia bacterium
CATCGGACTCGGTAATCTGAATAAGTCTTCTGGTCTTCGGATTCATCGTTGTAAGCCACATCATCTCGGCATCATTTTCACCGAGACCCTTGGAGCGCTGAATCGTATATTTCTTCTCGCCTATCTCGGCGAGCGCCTGCGTCTTTTCCTGCTCCGTATACGCAAACCAGACATCATCCTTGCAGGTTATCTCATAGAGCGGAGACTCGGCAATGTAGACCCTGCCCTCTTTGATAAGCGTGGGCATAAGTCTGTAAATCATCGCGAGGATAAGCGTTCTGATCTGATAGCCGTCGACATCGGCATCGGTGCAGATTATGACCTTGTTCCAGCGCAGGTTGTCGAGGTTAAAGACATTTACGTCTTTTGCCTTGGTTTCAACTTCCACGCCGCAGCCGAGTACCTTTATCAGATCGGTAATGATTTCACTCTTGAAGATACGGCTGTAGTCAACTTTCATGCAGTTTAAGATCTTACCGCGTACCGGAATTACCGCCTGGAATTCCGAATCGCGCGCCTGCTTGCAGGCGCCGAGCGCCGAGTCGCCCTCAACGATGAATACTTCACGGCGTTCAACATCCTTCGTGCGGCAATCGACAAACTTCTGCACGCGGTTGGACATGTCCATAGATGCAGTGAGTGTCTTCTTCATGCTTACGCGCGTCGCCTCGGCGTGTACGCGGGAACGCATATTGATGAGAACCTGATTGCATATCTTATCGGCGTCAATCTTGTTTTCTATGAAGTACACCTCAAGCTGATGCTTGAAGAAATCCGTCATGGCGTCCTGGATGAATTTGTTCGTAATGGACTTCTTCGTCTGGTTCTCGTATGAAGTGACAGTCGAGAATGAAGAAATGACAACGAGCAGACAGTCGGCGACATCCTGGAAGGTTATCTTGCTGTCGGCCTTCTTGTACATGCCGTTGTTTTTCAGATACGCGTCAATCTGGTTTACGAAAGCCGTGCGTACGGCTTTATCCGGCGCGCCGCCGTGCTCAAGCCAGGAGGAGTTGTGGTAATACTCCGTCATCTGGTGCTTGTTTGAGAAAGCGACCGCGGCGGAGATTTTGACTTTATACTCCTCCTTGTCCTCGCGGTCGCGTCCGCGGCGCTCCGTCTCCCAGTACTGCGTCTGGGTGAGCGTCTCATCGCCCGCGACCTCGCTGATATAGTCGACAATGCCCTTTTCGTAGAAGTACTCGTACTTCTCGAAAGCATTACCGCCGACCTGGTCGCGGAGGATAAAGGTTACGCCTGAGTTTACTATGGCCTGACGCTTTATTGCGTCCTGAAAATACTCAAGGGGGATATCGATATCGGTGAAGACATCAAGGTCCGGTTTCCAGGTGATAATCGAACCGGTATCACTCTTTTTGGCATAGGGTTCCTTTTGAAGCTCGCCGACGGGATTACCCTTTTCAAAATGCATCGTGTACTTGAATCCGTCACGGCGGACCTCGGCGTCCATATACTCTGACGCGTACTGCGTGGCGCAGAGGCCGAGACCGTTGAGTCCCAGCGAGAAACCGTAGCTTGAATCTATTGCGTTGGTGTTATACTTACCGCCTGCGTACATCTCACAGAAGACGAGTTTCCAGTTGTACTCGCCCTCCTTGTCGTTGTAGTCCATCGGAATACCGCGTCCGTGGTCCTCAACGGAGATGGATTTATCAAGATAGCGCGTTACGACAATTTTATCGCCCTTTCCCTCTCTCGCCTCGTCAATGGAGTTTGAGAGGATTTCAAAGAACGAGTGCTCACAACCGTCCAGACCGTCGGAACCGAAGATTACCGCGGGACGTTTACGGACTCGGTCAGCGCCTTTGAGCTGACTTATGTCAGTATTGCCGTACTCTGTTTTCTTTGCAGTCATAAAGACCTCCGAAATGCTTAAATATCAGTATTATACAGATATTTATTTTACACTATATGTTGTGGTAAAGTCAAGGAATAAACCACAAAATAAAGGGCGGCCAAAGGCCGCCCTCAAAGCATTTTTTATTCGTGTTTGAACGGATTTCCGCCATCGTCATCCTCGAGATCCCTGGTGGTTTTCAGGAGCTCGTAGAGTGCGAAAATTTCATCGTCCTCGGTGTAGGTACCGTGCGGTGCATCACCCTCGTCGCCCTCATAGAAATCGACATGTCCCTCGGGGATTTCGTCTTCTATGTTATGGATTTCCTCCCCGGGCTCTTCAGGCTCATGCTCAGGAGTCTTGACAACAGCCTTTTTCGCCTTCGGCTTGGCCTTGCCCTTCGCCTTCGGTTTTACCTTTACCTTCGGCTTCTCAGCCTCAGGCTTCTTCTCCTCCGGCTCCTCCTCGGGCAGAAGATACTTCATATAATCGTCAGTATCAGCGTCGCCGTCAGTTTCAATCTCAGCTGAAGCATACTCGTCCTCAAGAGGAATCGGTTCAATAGGAGCTTCTTCCTCAGGGGCTGTTTCCTCAGGAGCTGTCTCCTCAGGTACGGGAAGCTCGGGAAGCTCAGGAAGTTCCGGTATTTCCGGCTCTTCGGGTTCTGCCGAAAGGATAGGCTCCTCTGACTTCTCGACAACGGGTTCCTCTTCCTGGCCGTAGGAATGCTCAAAAGGCATGGCGCCGAATTCGAGACCCTTCTCAAACTGACGCTTGAACTCAAGTTCCGCCTCGGAGAGTTCTACCTCAGGTGTTTCGGGAGCAACATCAAGTTTCTCCGCGTACTCTTCAAAGGAATCAGTTGTGGACTTGACAGCCATTACTTCCGGATCAAGTTCCGTCTTTTCCTCGGTCTCAGGTTCAGGCTCTACAAGAACCTCGGGCTCTTCGGAAATCTCGGCTTCGGGAAGAGGCTCAACCTCGGGAAGAGGTTCACTGAAAACAGGAATCGGCGCAACGGCAGTATCCTCTGCGGGTGCCTCCTCTGCCTTTTCAGGTTCAACGGGAGTCTCTTCCGGCTCTGCCTTCACTTCTTCAGAAGCAACAGGCTCCTCGGGTTCTTCCGGTTTCTCCTCAGGCTTGTCGTCTTTCTCTGCCCTCTCGGCATCTCTCTGCGCCTTGAGTTTTGTCAGGAAGTCGGGATCCGACATGAGTTCTTCAAATACCGGACCGTCGATCTTTTCGTATTCAATAAGATAACGGGCAAGGAGATGAAGCTTGTCGATATGAAGTCTGAGTATTTCCGCGGCACGCTCGTACGCCTGCATTATAAGCTTTTCAATCTCTTTGTCTATGGCTGCGGCAGTCTCTTCGGAGTAGTTCTTTACATGACCGTAGTCACGGCCTATGAATACTTCCTCGTTGCCGGAGCCGTAAGAGATGGGACCGAGCTTGTCGCTCATACCGTATTTGACTATCATGTTGCGCGCGATACTTGTTGCGCGCTCTATGTCGTTGGAGGCGCCCGTGGAGATGTCGCCGAGGATTATCGCCTCCGCGACGCGGCCGCCGAGCAGTGTGACAAGCTCGTCAAGCATATGTTTCTTTGAAACGTATGACTTATCTTCCTTCGGAAGCGACATCGTATAACCGCCGGCCATGCCGCGCGGAATGATGGAAATCTGATGAACGGGGTCCAAAGTATCGAGATAGTAATTGGTAACCGCATGGCCGGCCTCGTGATAAGCCGTAAGTTTTTTCTCTTCGTCGGTGACCTTCTTGGATTTCTTCTCCGTACCTACGACAACCTTTATGGTGGCCTCTTCTATCTCCTGCTTTGTGAGGGCTTTCTTGCCGCGGCGCGCGGCAAGGAGAGCAGCTTCGTTCAGGAGGTTTTCAAGGTCTGCGCCCGTGAAGCCGGATGTCGCGCGCGCTATCTCGTCGAGTTTGACATCAGGGCCTATGGGCTTGTTGCGCGCGTGAACCCTGAGTATGGCTTCACGGCCGACAACATCGGGATAGTTGACTGTTACCTGTCGGTCGAAACGGCCCGGACGAAGGAGCGCCGGGTCAAGGATGTCCGGTCTGTTTGTCGCGGCCATAATAATTACGCCCGCGTTCTTTCCGAAACCGTCCATCTCGACGAGCAGCTGGTTAAGTGTCTGTTCACGCTCGTCATGACCACCGCCCATGCCGGCGCCTCTCTGGCGACCGACGGCGTCAATCTCATCGATAAACACTATTGAAGGAACATTCTTCTTTGCGTTGTCGAAGAGGTCGCGGACTCGGGACGCGCCGACGCCGACGTACATCTCGACGAAGTCGGAACCCGAGATGGACAGGAAAGTCGCATCGGCCTCACCCGCGACTGCGCGGGCAAGGAGTGTCTTACCTGTACCCGGAGGGCCCACAAGAAGCACGCCCTTCGGAATTCTGGCACCGAGGTCATTGAACTTTTCGGGAGCCTTGAGGAACTGAACTATCTCCTCAAGGTCCTCCTTCTCCTCATCCAGGCCGGCTACATCGTCAAACGTAGTCTTGCGGCCGTCGTCGCCCGTCTTGAGACGAGCCTTTCCGAAGGCCATGGTACGTCTGGTGTCGTCCATCATGGTGTTGCCCATCTTCTTTACAAGCCAGTAGAGCATTACGCCCATAAGGACGAGCATACCGACCATGGGAATCATCTGGGCAATCCAGTAGTTGGACGAACCCGATTCGTAGTTCATCTTGATGGGATCTTTCGGATGCGCCTTGTTGTACTCGCGAACGGCATCATGCGTATCCGCTATGAAAAGCTCATAACTCGGTACGGTGTAGGTCTTTTTCTGCTTCTCGCCCTTTAAGACGTAAGTCAGTTTTCTGGTGCCGAGATTTAAGTTATACTCGGTGACCTTGCCTTCGTCGAAGTATTGGATTATCTGATAGTACTCGGCATCAGTCTTCTTTGAATCCACCTTTAAAGCGGACCAGAGAAGGCCGATCATAAGCACTACCATTACAAGCGTCAGTAAACCGGAAAAGATTCTGCTTCTTCTGCCTGCGTTACCGGGATCTCCGCCCGGAAAATTGCCTTGCGGTTTGTTATCCATTGTTTGCCTCCTTTTCCGATTATTTTTCGTAAACCGACGGCTTCAGAATGCCGACATACGGTAGATTTCTGTATATTTCATCGTAGTCCAGTCCGTAACCCACAGCGAAAGCATCGGGTATTTTCTGTCCCACATAGTCAGCGGTTATGTCTGAGACTCTGCGGTCCGGCTTGTCCAGGAAAGTACAGATTTTAACGGAATTGGGATTACGCATCTTGAGTATTTCTATAAGTGACGCGAGCGTGCGTCCCGTATCCAGAATATCCTCAACAATAAGGAGATCAACGCCGCGAAGGTCCATGTCGAGGTCCTTGATGATTTTTACGACACCGGAACTCTCAGTGCCCGAGCCGTAACTTGATACAACCATAAAGTCTATGGGACAAGGAATGGTAATCGCGCGCATGAGGTCCGCCATAAACACCACGGAACCTTTCAGTACGCTTACAAGTACAAGCTGCTTGCCCGCGTAATCTTCCGAAATCTGTTTGCCGAGTCTCGCCACAGTCTCTTTGATCTGCTCCTCGGTCATCAGTATTTCGGCAATGTCATTACTCATGTTTTCAGGTCGCATGTCTTTCTCCTTACTTAACAATTCTGAGCCTTCCCTTCTCAACGCGGATGTACGCGCCACCGGGGATCTGGACCTGGTCGGTCCGGCCGATTTTCATCATATCCATTGCTTTCAGTATATGCACTTTTTCGGGGTATCTGCCGCAGACGTCGTACGCGAGACGCGAGACGGCGCGCGACAGAACGGGTTTCGGAGCCGCCAGAAGTGCGTCCGTGTCGAGCCCGTCGCCGCGGTTCGAAGAGCTGACAAGTTCTTCGGCCAGAGCCTCAAGGAAATCGCTGTCATCTTTTAAAGTTGAGATACAGCGTGTGATGTTTCCCATTGCGTTCTCATTTACAGCCACAAGTTCGGGGATGACATTGTGTCGGATGCGGTTTCTGGTGTAATCATCCTCAAGATTAGTCGAATCCGTCACATAGTCCTGTCCCAGAGATTCAAGATACGCTTCTATCTCCTCACGGGTACACTCGATAAGCGGTCTTATCACCATAGTGCTTACCGTTTCATCGCTGCGGCACCCCGCTTTGTGTTCGACAAAGCGGACCGGCGGTATGCCGGTGAGGCCTTTCAGGCCTGTGCCGCGACAGAGATTCAGCAGGAGCGTCTCCGCCGTATCCTGCGCGTTGTGCGCGGTGGCAATCTTTCCTTTTTCTCCGGCAAGGCCGGTGAAAAACTCATACCTGGCATCGCGCCCCGCGACTTCAAGCGAGACTCCCCTCTCCTTCGCGAGTTCGGGGATGTCTATGTGAAACGCGTAAATCTGCACACCGAGTTTTTTGCACAGTTCCTTGCAGAAAGCCTCATCCCTGTCCGCCTCCGCTCCGCGTATGCCGTGGTTTACGTGCGCGGCGATGAGGTTTAAGTTATATTCTGTTTTCAGTTCACAAAGCACGCGGAGAAGCGCCGTGGAATCAGCGCCTCCCGAGAGGCCGACGATGACGGTGTCACCGTCCTCAAGCATCTCACAGCGCGAGACGACGCCGCGCACCTTTTCAGAAAAATCAGAGATCAAAATCCAGTTTCCTTTCAATGGTACTGAAAAGCGTGAACTCGGAATTCCATGCGAGTTCTATTGCCTTTGTCGGACCGTGACGGTTCTTTGCGACATTAAGTTCTATGGTGTCAATCTGTTTGTCGGTATCAATCTCGTCATCCGGTGTCTGATAGTAATCCTCACGATAAAGCAGGATAACGATATCGGCGTCCTGTTCTATGGTACCGGAGTCACGGAGGTCCGCAAGCTGAGGTCTGTGACTCTTCTGGCCGTGTCCCTCAGTACCACGGGAGAGCTGAGCCAGTGTGACAACGGGGATGTTAAGATCCTTTGCCATAAGTTTCAGACTTCTCGTTATCTCGGAAATCTGCTGTACGCGGTTATCCGAGCGTACGGGGGATTCCATGAGCTGAAGGTAGTCTATGATAACCAGGTCAACATCTTTCATACGACGGACCTTGGCCTTTATCTCGTTTACGGTGATGCCCGATGTATCGTCAAGGTAGATCTTCGCGTTATGAAGAGCCTGCGCCGCGAGAGCGAGACGCTCCCAGTCGCCGGAGTTTAAATCACCGGTTCTCATTTTGTTGCCGGTTATACGCGCCTCAGTTGCGATAATTCTCTGGGCAAGCTGAGGCTTGGTCATCTCGAGTGAGAATACGACTACCTTCTTATTTGCCAGAACCGCGGCATTTCGCGCAAGGTTTAAGGCAAGGGAAGTTTTACCCATGGCGGGACGCGCGCCGATAATTACAAGGTCAGCGCGATGAAGACCGGTAAGGACATCGTCGAGATCGGACCAGCCGGTGGTAAAGCCCTTATACTGATTCCTCTCCTCTTCGTTATCTGAGTTCAACGCGCTGAGGCGAGGATATACTTCGTCGGATATGACATCAGCGAGGAGCGCCGAATCCACACCGTTCTTCTGGCGGATATTGTATATCTTGGACTCCGCGCTCTCGAGAATCTGCATTGCATCAGCGTTTGAGGAAGACGCCTCATCGCTTATCTCCCTCGAAGCGTTGATAAGAGAGCGCAGGTAATATTTATCCCTGATTATTTTTGCGTAACTCTCGACATTGGCAACTGAGAGCGTAACCGCGGCAAGTTCCGCGAGATAGGTTCTTCCCGCCGCGTCATCAAAGACATTGTCTGCTTTCAGTTCATTCAGAACCAGAAGCGGA
>JAFYJR010000053.1 GCA_017538005.1 Clostridia bacterium
GGTAAGCGAACAGGCCGACGTTTACGTTGTCGGCGTGGGTCTTTGACTTGTCCTTAAACTGAGTCATGCGGCTCATCTCGCCGAACTGCGTATAGCAGTCGAGAATCCAGGCGAGCTGCGCATGGGTCGGGACCTGGCTCTGAACGAAAAGAATGCTCTTTTCGGGATCAAGGCCTATGGCAATCATGAGAGCGTACATATTTCTTATCTGCTCTCTGAATTTCACCGGGTCCTGGCGGACCGTTATGGCATGCAGGTCCGCCACGCCGAAGGCGCAGTCATACTCCTCGGCGATGTCGCTCCAGTTCTTGAGCGCGCCGAGATAGTTGCCGAGAGTGGGTGTGCCGCTCGGCTGTATGAGGCTTAAAACCTTTTTCTTCTTTACCTGTTCTTCCATCAGAGCAATTCTCCCAATATCTTTATACCCTTCACCATATCCTCATCGGTAGGTGTAGAGAAGTTCAGTCTTATGTACTGTGTTGTTCCGTTTTCATCCGGCAGGAAAGCCGTGCCGGGAACAACGGCAACCTTGTGCGCGGCGGCCGTTCTGCAGAAATCAAGCATATCCACACCGTCGGGAAGTTTGCACCAGACAAACATGCCGCCCTCAGGTCTGACGTACTCGAGTTTCGGACAAAACTTATCCAGAGCATCACACATGACGTTCAGTTTCTTGCGGTAGATGGCCTGCATCCGCTTTATGTGCTCGTTTATGTCGTTCTCTTTCATCCAGCGGTAAACGAGCATCTGATTAAACATAGCGGTGTGAACATCTTCAGTCTGCTTGCCCACCGTCATCTTTGAAACGAGAGCGGCGGGTCCGAGCACATAACCCACGCGGATGCCGGGTGCTATGAGCTTGGAGAACGTACCTGCGTAGATTACGCGGCCTTCCGTGTCCATTGACTTTATAGTCGGAAGATCCTCTCCGGCTACCCTGAGGTCGCCGTAAGGGTTGTCCTCAAGGATCAGAATGTCGTACTTTGAGGCGAGCTCGTAGAGCGCTTTTCTCTTCTCGAGTGACATGGTGTATCCGGTGGGATTCTGGAAATTCGGTATTGTGTAAAGGAATTTTACTTTACAGTCGCTCTTCAGTAATTCCTCAAGAGCATCTATGTCCAGTCCGTCCGGTTTCATGGGTACACCGCAGAGCTTAGCTCCGTATGAGCGGAAGCAGTTGAGCGAACCTATGAATGACGGATCCTCACAGGCGATGCAGTCTCCCTCGTTGCAGAGGACCTTTGTCAGAAGTTCCATTATCTGCGTGGCACCGGACGTAACTATGAGCGCATCATAGTCCTCGCCCATGCCCTTGTTCTTAAGGTAGGATTTCAGTTCCGCGATGAGCGGGGCGTAACCTTCGGTTATGCCGTACTGCAGAGCGGAAATCGGATCCTCGCGGAAGATGTCTGACGCGATTTTTGAGATGGACTCAACGGGAAAAGCGTCAGGCGCCGGGTTTCCGGCCGCGAGGGAAATAACCTCCGGATCGGAAGTGGACTTTAAAATCTCCCTGACCGCCGAGGGCTTAAGACCCGCTATTTTATTTGAAAATTCGTATGATTCTTTGACTGCCATTTCATTCGCCTCTTTTAACATTTAATAATTTTAACATATTACCATACCTTTGACAATGTAATTTTGCGGGGCTATAATGGTTTTGTAATTTATGAAAAGGAGTAATGTTATGCCACTCGTAAATACAGTTGATATGTTCAAAAAGGCCTATGACGGCGGTTACGCCGTAGGCGCGTTTAATGTTAACAACATGGAAATCGTCCAGGGCATTATGTCCGCGGTAGCAAAACTCAACGCTCCCGTAATCCTTCAGGTTTCCGCAGGCGCGAGAAAATATGCTTCTCATCCCTACCTCGTACACCTTGTAGAGGCGGCTCTCGAGGAGAATGACTCCCCCGTTGCGCTTCATCTCGACCACGGCGCAGACTTTGAAATCTGCAAGGACTGCATCGATGGCGGTTTCACATCAGTTATGATCGACTGCTCCTCAAAACCCTTTGAGGAAAATGTTGCCGAGACGAAGAAAGTCGTTGAGTACGCTCACGACCACGGTGTTACAGTCGAGGCAGAGCTCGGCTCACTCGCAGGCGTCGAGGACGATGTTCAAGTATCGGCCGAAGACTCATCCTACACCCGTCCCGAAGAGGTTGAGGAGTTTGTCTCCCGCACGGGCTGTGACTCTCTTGCAATCGCCATAGGCACAAGCCATGGCGCCTACAAGTTCACAGCCGAGCAGTGCACGAGAAATGCCGACGGCATACTCGTTCCTCCTCCGCTTCGCTTCGACATCCTCGAGGAAGTAAGCCGTCGTCTTCCGGGCTTCCCGATAGTCCTTCACGGCTCATCCTCAGTACCTCAGGAGTTTGTAAAGATTATAAATCAGTACGGCGGTCAGATGCCTGACGCGATCGGCATTCCGGAGGACCAGCTCCGCGAAGCCGCAAAGCTCGCCGTCTGCAAGATCAATATCGACTCCGACATCCGTCTCGCCATGACGGCGGCCATCCGTCAGCACTTCGCGGAGAACCCGTCACACTTCGATCCACGCCAGTATCTCACACCTGCCCGCCAGGCCGTGGAAGACATGGTCGCTCACAAGATCGTAAACGTACTCGGCTGCGACGGCAAAGCATAAAATTAAAAGAAAAGACCTCCCGATTTCGGGAGGTCTTTTTTTAATACAATTTGTTTTTCTTTAAAAACTCCACGCCGTAGTTTGCGCATCGTTTTGAGAAGTTCTGAACGAGGCAGTGACCGGCGAGTTTAATCGTGTGGATTTCCGTACCCTTAGGCAGAGATTTTGAGAGTTTCTTTACCTTTGACTTCGGTACAAAGAGGTCAAGTCCGCCCCAGACAAGCAGCACGGGCTGCTTTATCTTCTTCATATCCTCATACTCGGGATGCGAGGCCTTGGAACTCATATAGCAGAGGCCCTTGCCGGTATCTTTGAGTTTGAGCGAATCGGCAGCGAGTGAAACGTCATACTTCGCGATGTATCTCGGAGAGGATGTCGCAAAGAGAAGAACAAGTTTCACGAGCGCGTCGTACGGCATGACATATTTGAGTGCCGTATCCATCATGGCGCCCATCCACTTCATCTGAAACATCTTCGACATAATGCCCGGTACATTGAACATAAACATCGGGGCATAGAGCAGATACGCAGAGGCCTTGTCATAATCGGTGTTTGCTATGTCGAGAGTCACGGAGCCGCCCATCGAATGACCGACAATTATCCATTTTCCCGGATGCTTTTCTTTCGAGTCAATGTAGTCGATCAGAGCGAGAAGGAGTTCAAGACGGGGCACATATTTTATCCCCTTTGTCTCCCTCGTTGAGAAACCGAAGTCCGGAAGGTCCACGCGCACGCAGCGGAATCCGGCCTTCGTATACCGCTCGACAAGTTCATCGTAAAATGTCGTGTTGCAGCCGAAGCCGTGAATCATGAACATTTTACCTTTTTCCTTGCCTTTTGCGGGATCGGTTCTGTAGTGAAGCCTGTAATCACCATAATCGAAATACTCACTGTTTGCAAAAGGCCAACCGGGAGTCTGCTTGTTCTCAATAAACTCGATTTTTCTCATATGTTGTTCCTCTTGAGGAATGCGAGAGTCTCTTCGCATACTTCCCCGGCGCAGTTCTGTACAAGACAGTGACCTGCTATCGGTACGACGGTAACATCGGGATTTTTAAGTGATGCCTGGAATTTCTTAACCACTGAAGGCATATTGAAGAGGTCCATCTTGCCCCAGAAGAGTTTTATCGGAAGGTCAACTTTGCCCATGTCCTCGTAAAGAGTCGGTTTCGCGCGCGCCATCATATAACACATGGCTGTACCGGTCTTCGGAACGGTGAGGCCGTCTGCAAATTTCTTTGTGTCAAAGAGGACAGAGTAGCGTACATCGACCGTCATAAGCATGATGACCGCCTTGACTACAGGGTCATGTGAGCACGCGGGACCGAAGATCTTGTCCATCAGATTGCATACGGGCTCAAGCGTTACAAAGTTCTTTACGAAGTTCGGAGCGTTTACCGCAACCATCGGAGCGTAGAGCAGAACGCATGAAAATCTGTCCTTGTACTCGTTCGCAAGGTTCATGGCAATACCGCCGCCCATTGAGTGACCCATCAGGATCCATTTGCCCGCGGGTACCTTGCCGGAATTATCGATAAGATCGAGCACGTGCATAAGAAGCTGCTCGCGGGGTATGGGTGCGACATCCTTTGTCTCACGTGTGGAAAAACCGCAGTCCGGAACATCGGGACGGAAGCAGACATAACCCTTCTTTGTGAGTATCTCAACCATCTCATCCCAGAATCTCGTGTTGCATGAGAAACCGTGGATCATGAACATCTTGCCGACAACGGGAACACCCGCCGCGGGGAAGTCGACCTGGTAATGGATGGTATAGTCGCCTTCCTTATAATACTGACTGTTCTCATAAGGCGTGCCGTCAATTGGCTGAATCACCGTCTCACGGGCGGTTTCCTGCAGCCATTTCCAGCAATGTACGCCTGCCGCGCCGGCAGCGGAAGCAGTAGCGGTACCACCGAGAACAGCAAAAGCGCCGAGTTTTGCGAGATTATTTTTATTCATCAGAAGACCTCCTAAATCATACAGAGCAATTATGGTTTTATTATACTTATAAAACGCGTGTATTACAAGAATGCAGTTTTTAGCACTCTCTTTGTATAAGTGCTAAATATTTACAATTTGTTCACACTTTTTGAAAATATCGTGCTATAATATGACTTGTAAAAAACCAAAAGGAGGTTTTAAAAATGAGGAATTTTTTAACACTCTATGATCCTTTCAGAGAAATGGACAACTTCGAACGTCACTTCTTTGACTCGCCTTTCTTCGGCACATCAACTTCCTCAATGGCAGGATTCTCAACAGATATCACCGATGAAGGTGCTTCATACAAGCTGACCGCAGATCTTCCCGGTTTCTCAAAGGACGACATCAAGATCGACATCAACGACAACACTCTGACCCTTTCGGCAGAGCGTCACTCCGAATTCGAGGAGCACGAGAAGAAGAACAAGTACATCAGGGTTGAGCGTTCCTACGGCTCATACTCCCGCTCGTTTGACCTTACGGGTATCAAAACAGATGATATCACCGCAAGCTATGAAAACGGCGTCCTGACACTCGAACTCCCGAAGCAGGATGAAGTCAAACCGGTTTCAAGACGTCTTGAGATCAAATAACTCTTAAAAACCCCATAAACCCGGAAAGGACCGATGCCCACGCATCGGTCCTTTTCTTTTATTCTTTATCCGTTGCCCCACTTCAAAACATAGATGGCAACCTGTCTGTTACCCCACTGGATACATTCATTGTAAGTATCGAAGTAAAGGTCTATGGTAACGCCGCTGTCAGTGTAGGCGAAACCGCCCGTATCCGCCGCAATGCAGTAACCGTATGTGTACTTACCGTCAGTCGTTACGACATAGAGCTCGGAGCCGTACGGTATCTGTCTCGGGTCCACGGCCACGTGACCCGACTGAGCGAGACGGCCCGAAGCGGTGCCCTTACCCGGTGTTGAATAGTAGGCCGTGGAGTTACCGACAATCGTGGTAATTACATTGACCGGTATACCGTCCTGAAGAGGATAAGGCATCGGGATAGCGGAGAGCTGAGATCCGGTATCAAGCATTTTTACCTTGGTGCCGTTTACCACTATCTTGTTTACGGCCGCGGATTCAATCTTTTCGGAAACCTTTGTTGATTTCGTGACCTTTCCGTTTACATATTTATCTCTGTAAACAACGGTCTTCTGACCGTCCTTTCCTTCCTGTTCAACCTTGGATTCGCCTTTATAAACGCTTGCGGAGGTCTTGTAAATCGTTTCAAACTTAATAGACTCAACAGCCGTGCGTTCCTCATACTTGACACGGTATACAGTTACGGTCTTACCGGCTTTGAGTTCGGTATCAAGGGAAGGGCTGACCTCATCCTCGTCACCGAGCTCAATGTTAAGCTCGTTTAAAACATCCGCAACCGTACCGTTCAGGAACTCGGCCTCAAGCTGCTTACCGTCAACGATGACATCCACCGTGAAGGCACGCGTTATTTTTATTGTCATGTTGTCTACAAGGGGATCGGTCTCCTTGTAGTTCATCTTGTCGGCAGGTCTGCAAGTGAGCCCTGCTTCAGAGAGCGCATCTGAAACCGTACCCGCAATCCAGACTTCGGTGATTTCACCGTCGTCATCAATTGTTACCGGAATGGCACGTCTGACAACAATTTTGTTACCTTTTCGCGCGCTTTTTCCGACAAAGAAGCTGTTCGAATCCAGGTAATCTTTTTCCCCAAGAGTGATGCCTGCCTGGTCGATTATCTTCCGGGCGCTGCGTTCAGAAGTCGTAACCTTTATCACCGAACCGTCCGCCTCTACATTTACCGTGTAAGTCGACATTGCGGACGCGACCATTGTACCTATGACGAATACTCCCAAAAAGAGCATCGCGAGGAAACGGCCGGAGGACGGTGTAAAGGTTTTACGCTTGTCTTCTGTTTTTACCATCCAAGATCTCCTTTGGCAAAGCCGAAATTTGGCTTTGCGCGGCTATTATAGGTAAAAACATATATAATGTCAAATTTATAAGAGGGGTGTTTTTGTGCACCTTGCATAAAAAATTTAAAAAATTACAAGTTGTAACTTTTTTATTTTTCTAATACAGAAAATTATGGGCAAAGAGTTTGGGCATTTTATAAAAAAATGCCCAAGTAACCGTTTTGTAATATTTTTAACCTTTACAGCTCAGTCGCCCAGCTTCAGGTCGCCTTCCTTGATCCAGCCGAGTTTGCGCTCTATCTGACCGAAAGCGAATGTCAAAACTGCGGGCAGAACTATCGCGATAAGCAGAAGACCAATCCAGTCAAATGCCGCGGGTGAAATCGCGACCGCGCCGTTTCCGGCAGCGGCCTCAGACGGATTCAGCCAGCCTGTGATGACACCTATGGGTCCGCAGAATCCGCATGTACCCATACCGGAATTTATGGCGGCGCCGTTCATCTGAAGTTTGAAGAGACAGGTCGCTATCGGACCGGTAATCGCCGATGTAAGAATCGGCGCTATCCAGACTTTCGGATTCTTGATGATGTTCGGCATCTGAAGCATGGAAGTTCCGATACCCTGTGATACAAGTCCGCCGACTTTATTCTCTTTAAATGACATTACGGCAAATCCGACCATCTGCGCGCAGCAGCCCGCGACGGCCGCGCCGCCGGCGAGGCCCGTCAGTGAAAGGGCCGCGCAGATGGCTGCCGAAGAGATCGGAAGCGTGAGCGCGATTCCGACTACAACGGATACCAGTATGCCCATGATAAACGGCTGCTTTGTGGTGGCCCACATAATGATGTCGCCTACCCACATTGCCGCTTTGCCTATGGGTGCAGCAATGAGCATGGACAGACCGACGCCGATAAGAATCGTTACCGTAGGAGTTACCAGGATATCGATTTTCGTCTCTTTGGAAACCATCTTACCGAACTCGGCTGCAATGATCGCTATGAAAAGTACGGCGAGCGGTCCGCCCGCTCCGCCTATCGTATTCGCGGCATTGCCGACAACTACCAGCGAGAACAGAACCATCGGCGGCGCTTTCAGGGCATAGCCTATGGCTACCGCCATCGCGGGTCCCGCCATAGCCATGGCGTAACCGCTGATGTCCCCGAAGAACGAAAGCGCCGGAATCATACCGAGTGCCTTAAAAATCGTTCCTATGAGAAGTGAACAGAAAAGACCCTGAGCCATGGCGCCCAATGCGTCAATTCCGTACCTCTTGCCGGATATTACAACGTCCTTTTTCTTCAAAAATGCCTTAAACTTTTCCATAAAGCATTCCTCCATAAAGAGTGATGAATATATATTAATACATACAAAGAATTAATGCAAAGCAAACTTATTATTCAAAATTCGCAAATGAGAAAAACAGAGAAAAATTGAGAAAACAAGAGAAAACGTGAGTATTCACTTTTTAAATAAAATTTTTGCCAAAAAATTGTTGACGAAGGCAAACCCCGGTGTTATTATTATCGGGCACTTTTGTTAACACATATTATTGGAGGAAAAGTCATGTCAACATTTATGCCCAAGGCAGAAGACATTAACCGCACATGGTATGTCCTTGACGCGGACGGCAAGACTCTCGGCGCTCTCGCGACCGAAGCTGCAACTCTCCTTCGCGGCAAGCACAAGCCTGAGTTTGCGCCCCATGTCGACTGCGGCGACCACGTTATAGTTATTAACGCGGAAAAGGTTGTACTCACAGGCAACAAGCTTGAGCAGAAGAAGTACTACCACCACACAGGTTATATCGGCAACCTCAAAGAGAAGAAATACGCCGATCTCATGAAAACAAATCCGGAGTTCGTTGTCACAAAGGCTGTTAAGGGTATGCTCCCCTCAACAACACTTGGCAGAAAGGCTCTCACAAGACTTCGTGTATACAAGGGCGCCGAGCATCCGCATCAGGCGCAGAACCCTGTAGCACGTGAATTTTAAAAGGAGGGCTCTGATTTATGTATAACGATAATCCCTATTTCTACGGAACAGGTCGCAGAAAGAGCTCTGTAGCTCGTGTACGCGTATATCCCGGCACAGGCAAAATCACAATCAACGACAGAGATATCGACGATTATTTCGGTCTTGAGACACTTAAACTCATCGTTCGTCAGCCGCTTGAACTTCTCGGTCTTACAGAGAAGTTTGACATCATCTGCCGCGTAAACGGCGGTGGCGTATCAGGCCAGGCAGGCGCAATCCGTCACGGTATCTCCCGTGCCCTCATTCAGTATGACGAGAAACTTCGTCCTGAACTCAAGAAGGCCGGCTTCCTTACCCGTGACCCTCGTATGAAGGAAAGAAAGAAATACGGTCTCAAAGGTGCCCGTCGCGCGCCTCAGTTCTCAAAGAGATAACGAGACTGCAACAGAAAAAGAAAACCTCGGAAACGAAATGTTTCCGAGGTGTTTTTTATTCTCTGTGCCACTTTACTCCGTCAGGCGTGTCCTCAAGAATGATTCCCTGCGCCTTGAGGTCGTCACGAATCTTATCGGCAAGAGCGAAGTCCTTGTTCTTTCTCGCCTGATTGCGCTCGTTTATGAGACGCTCGACATCAAGGTCAAGCTCTTCTTTCTTCCTGTTGTATACAAGACCGAGTACTCCGGTGAGCTCGTCAAATTCCTCTGCGGCATATTCCGCTATGTTGGCGGAAGCGCCCTCTTTAAGGATTATATTTATGTCGCGTACGAGGTCGAAAACAGCGGCCAGGGCGTCTGCCGTGTTGAAATCATCGTCCATCGCCTCGACAAACCCGGTTCTGTGCGAATCAAGTTTCTTCTTCAGATCAAAGTCCTGCGGATTGTTCTCATGCTTTGCGTTCTCAAGGGCGAAGTCCAGAGCGTCGCGGCAGGTGTAGAGGCGCTGAAGAGCCGCCTTGCACTGCTCAATGACATCCACGCTGTAGTTGATGGGACTTCTGTAGTGGGAAGATATCATGAGATAGCGGATGGGCTCGTAACCGTACTTCTCGGCGACATCGCGTACCGTGAAGAAGTTGCCGAGGGATTTGGACATTTTTACATTGTCCACGTTAATGTAGCCGTTATGCATCCAGTAATTGGCAAACGGAGCATCGTTGCAGCATTCGGACTGGGCTATCTCGTTTTCATGGTGCGGGAAGATGAGGTCCTGTCCTCCGCAGTGTATGTCTATCGTATTTCCGAGGAAGCGGCGGTTCATTGCCGAGCATTCGATATGCCAGCCCGGGCGGCCCTGTCCCCAGGGCGAATCCCAGAAAGGCTCGCCGGGCTTCGCGGCCTTCCAGAGAGCGAAGTCCATAGGATCTTTCTTCTGTTCGCCCACA
Source organism: Clostridia bacterium (assembly GCA_017538005.1). Lineage (GTDB taxonomy): Bacteria > Bacillota > Clostridia > Oscillospirales > Acutalibacteraceae > UBA1227. The sequence continues at coordinate 9,898 of JAFYJR010000053.1, forward strand.
CTGATGCGGGCGCCCGCCTCAAGATCCTCAAGGGGCTGGTGGGAAAGCTTTCCGTATTCGGGGAAAGTCTTGGTTGAAAAATAGACATCTCCGTTTTCCGCGGCATAGGCATGGCCTTTTTCTATAAGCGTGGAGATGATTTCAATAATCTCGTCTATGTTTTCCGTGGCCTTGGGATGGATGTCCGCGGGGCGTATGTTCATGCCCTTGGCGTCAATCCAGTATTCTTCA
>JAFYJR010000054.1 GCA_017538005.1 Clostridia bacterium
ACGTTTAACAAGTTCAAATCTGTATTTCTGGTTTGCGTTCGGATATTTTTCGTGGTCCACTTCGCTTAAAAACATATCGAGCGGTCTGACCCAGAGAGAACCGTCACCGTAGAGCTTTCTGTAGACCACAACGGTTTCATCGGTCTCGGAATCCCTGGCAAGTTCCTCAACCAGATAACAGTTGCCTTTGAAGTGTCTGTAGACACCGTGGATTTTTATCTCTCTCATATTAATCCTCTATCTCATTTATCATACACATGAAGTCTGTGTAGTAGTGTTTTATATCGACTGTTTTGAACATGCCGCCGATGATTGACATATGGTCGCCTTCAAAGGTGGGGAAAATCTGGTATATCCCTGGTTCTATGTTGTTTTTGTCGATATCTTTCTGAGGGGCATCAAACGGGGCTTTGGCCGAGTAGGTGTTGACCAGGCCATCGTTTGCGAGCCATTTTTCATCAACTTTATAGCCACCGGGTGTCGTGTATTGAAGGTTGCCGATGAGACGGGCAGGCTTTCTGAATATCACTTCGGTTATGCTGTTATCTACTCTCTGATATCCTTTGCCGCTGTCTTTCGTTGAACAGCAGGGGATTGAGAAGTAGTAGACGTTCTCAAGGGTGGAAATGTGTTTGTTCAGTTCAAGAGCGTTGTCTATGTCCATATCATGAGCGGCCATATCCTCATCAACGCGTTTTTCTTCTTCGCCGGTGTTTACATCGCCCATTTTGTCTATCAGTTTATCTTCCAGCTTGGCCTGGAATTTTGACGGAGGTTCCGGATCTTCAACTTCGCCCTGATAGTAGACAGAGGTGCCGTTTGTAGGGGCCGCGAGGGTTGTTATACTGTAGATCCAGTCTGCCTTGCCGCCTTTGAAGAAGTCGGAGACGTTGTCGCCGGAAGTTTTTACTTCATCTTCGTTGCCGTTTGCCATTATTTCGGCGAAGAGGCGTATGGTCGCGCCGCCGAAGCTGTGACCGACAAGGTTTATCTTGTCGGTGGCGGAAAACGAAGGAATGAGGGCGCGACCTGTGAAGTCTTCGCCGTATCTCTCATGTCCCATAGCTTTAGAGTGCGCTTCGCCGTAGTCGACTTTAGTGCCGGTAAGCTGCGCGTATAGTTCACAGGCGCGGTCCCAGGCACTGTAGTGGGGAGCGACTGACGCGGCGTAGCAATTGAAACCCTGCTTGTTGAAGTACTTGATGGCGTCACCGCCGAACATACCCCAGTAGGGCATATACTTGTACCTGCTGTCATAACTTCCCCAACCGGAGAGACCGTGCACAAAAACATATGTATAATTTGTCTTCCACTTGGTTTTGTCTATTGTTCTGTCAACGCGCGGCATACGCTGGATTGCCAGTAAAATGATAATCAGACAAAGAGCCAGGCAGATAATTTTGAGAATCAGTTTTTTCATAGTACGCCTCCTGAAAAGATTTTATCATATAGAAAAAGAGGTCACAATATGGTAAAATTAATTGTTATGTACGGAGGTCCTTATGAAGTTACTTGTTATTGACGGAAACAGCATAGTAAACCGCGCGTTTTACGGTATTAAGCTGCTGACCACCAAGGATGGTCGGTATACGAACGGTATCTACGGCTTTCTCAATATTCTTGAGAAGGTCAAAGGTGAGGTTTCACCGGATGCGGTTGCCGTTGCTTTTGACCTCAAGGCGCCGACATTCCGTCATAAGATGTACGACGGTTATAAAGCCAACAGGAAGGGTATGCCGGCGGAACTTGCCGAGCAGATGCCCGTACTGAAGGAACTTCTTACCGACCTCGGTTATAAGTGCGTTGAACTGGAAGGTTACGAGGCCGATGATATTCTCGGCACCCTGTCCGCGGCATGCGGTCCTCTTGACCAGTGCTTTATAGCGACGGGCGACAGGGACAGCTTCCAGCTTATTAAGGACAATGTAACCGTTCTTCTGTCCTCAACAAAGATGGGCAGGGCAAATGTTGAACGCTGCACACCGGAGTATATTAAGGAGAAGTACGGCGTATCACCTCATCAGATGATAGATATCAAGGCCATACAGGGCGACTCTTCCGACTGTATACCCGGCGTCAAGGGTATAGGCGAGAAGGGCGCGCTGGATCTGATTACGAGATACGGCAGCCTGGATAATATCTATTCAAACATTGACAGTCTTGAGGTTTCTGCCGGTGTTCGTCAGAAGCTCATTGACAGTAAGGATATGGCTTATTTAAGCCGTGAACTCGGCACTATTTGTCTCGAAGTACCTATCAGTACCTCTTTGTCCGATTATGTTGTCGGAGCGGGCGATCATGCCGCAGCATCAAGGCTTCTGGCATCTCTTGAGATGTTTAAAATGATTGATGCACTGGGCCTTCGTGAGGAGGCTTCGACCGTTGTTTCGGAGGAAAAACAAGAAACTGTAAAGGAAGATTACTTTACAGAAGACGGCAATCTCTATATTTTCAGCACATCCGAGTCGGTTTATGAAGAGTTGTCATCATCCCTGAAAGACCGCAGTATCAAGAAATTCGTGGCGGATTCAAAGTCTGTATACGCCTATGGTATGAAACATGGTTTCAATGTTTCCGGTATTGTTTTCGATACTTCTCTTGCCGCT
>JAFYJR010000055.1 GCA_017538005.1 Clostridia bacterium
CATAGGTAAATTTTAATACAAAAAGGCTCTCTTTGTCGAGAGCCTTTTGTTTCAGGTTATTTGGTTTAGCCTTTTACCATCTTGGCTATTTCGTCAGCGAAGTTCTCTTCTTTCTTTTCGATGCCTTCGCCTTTTACATAGCAGATGAAGTTCTTGATTTTGATGTCTGCGCCGAGTTTCTTTGCTACGTCTGCGACATAACCGCCGACAGAGCCCTCAAAGAGGTCTGTACGTACGAAAGCCTGCTCGAGAAGACATACTTCCTTAAGCTGCTTCTTGAAACGGCCGTCAACAGCGCCAGCGAAGATCTTGTCGGCAACGAACTCATCCTTGTGGGAAACAGCGATCTGGGCAAGTTTCTCTTTTGCTTCGTCGGAGATGAAGTTGAAGAGGAACTTGTTGTTCTTCTGCTCTTCATAAGCGGCGATGTCTGCGTCGCTGATGAGTTTGTTATCGCAAGCTTCCGCGAAAACTTTCATAAGGATGGGCTTGGGAAGAGAATCGGGCTTGTTGAGAGAGCTCTCAACGATGATGTTCTTCATCTTCTCAAGTTCATCGGCTGAGATATCAGCCTGAGCAAGATACTCGGGAGACATAGCGGCAATCTGCATCGCTACGTTCTTACCCATTGCCTTGCACTCTTCCTTGGCGAATGTAGCTTCGTCAGTGTCAAGTTCAACAAGAACGCCTACGGAACCGCCGCCGTGGATGTAAGAGCTTGTGAGACCCTCTACCCTTGCGAAACGGCGAATCTTCATGTTCTCACCTATGGAGAGGATGAGGTCCTGAAGGTTTTCCTGAACGGTTCTGTCTGTTCCGAGAAGGTTTACATTAAGAAGATCCTCAACATCTGCGGGATTCTTCTCGGCAATTGTCTTCGCTACGTCAAGTACGAAAGCCTGGAACTTCTCGTTCTTGCCTACGAAGTCTGTCTCTGAGTTAACTTCAACGAGGACGCCTATCTTCTTGGCCTCGTCTGTGTATGCGAGTACAACACCTTCAGCGGCAACTCTGCCGGCCTTCTTTGTGGCTGCGGCAAGTCCGCGCTCACGAAGGTATTCTATGGCTTTATCCATATCGCCGTCAGACTCAACGAGTGCCTTTTTGCACTCCATCATGCCGACGCCTGTCTTCTCACGAAGAGCTTTAACATCCTGAGCTGTAAATGCCATGATTATTCCTCCTCTGCAGCTTTCTCTTCAGCTGCTTTCTCTTCTTCTGCTGCCTTCTTTGTCTTTCTTGCGGGTTTCTTTACTTCTTCAGCAGCATCACTAGCGGGAGCTTCCTCGGCCTTTGCAGCCTTCTTTGTTGTCTTCTTGGGTTTTTCTTCTGCTTCCTCAGCGGGGGCTTCCTCAGCCTTCTTTGCGGGAGCCTTTCTCTTTGCCGGAGCCTTTTTCTCTACGGGCGCCTCTTCAGGCTCCTCGTCCTTTGCAGGCTCGGGGGCAACGGCTGCCGCGTCTACGCCCTGACGGCCTTCGATGACCGCGTCAGCCATGGCGCCTGCGATAAGGCGTACGGCACGGATGGCGTCATCGTTACCGGGGATAACGTAGTCAACCTCGTCGGGGTCACAGTTTGTATCAACTATGGCTATGATCGGAATACCGAGCTTGTGAGCTTCGGCAACAGCTATTCTCTCCTTGCGCGGGTCAACGATGAACATGGCAACAGGCTGCTTCTTCATCTCTGTGATACCGCCCATGAACTTCTCGAGCTTTTCGATTTCGAGTTCAAGCTTTGCAACTTCCTTCTTGGGAAGAAGATCGAATGTACCGTCTTCTCTCATTGCGCGAAGCTGTTCAAGTCTTCTGATTCTTCTCTGGATTGTCTTAAAGTTTGTGAGCATACCGCCGAGCCAACGAGCGTTTACGTAAGGCATACCGCAGCGGTCAGCTTCTTCCTTAATGGAATCCGCGGCCTGTTTCTTGGTACCGACGAAAAGGATGTCGCCGCCTTCAGCGGAGAAATCACGGACTACATTGTAAGCCTCTTCGAGCTTCTTGACCGTCTTCTGAAGGTCGATGATGTAGATACCATTTCTCTCGGTGAAGATGTACTCGGCCATCTTGGGGTTCCATCTTCTGGTCTGGTGTCCGAAATGAACACCGGCTTCAAGCAATTGCTTCATAGAAATTACTGACATATTTGTCCTCCTGAAAAATAAGTTTTTTCCTCCGCGAGACGGTCTTACAAAGCGCGTAACAACGCCGATTGCTTAACAACGTTGAACAACCGCGCTTTACGTCTCGCGTGCGAATTGCCCGACAATTATAACACGGGCGTATTATAAAAGCAAGGGATATCTTTACGCTATCCCGAGTTCCCTTTTCAGAGCCGCCTGAAGCACCTGAGAAAAATTAATATTCGCCTTCTCCGCCTCATAACACAGCCAGCTGGGCAGAGTACAATTCTTCTTCACCACCCGGCGTTCGTTCCTCCTTCTGTACTCGGTGAAATCCACGTCAACAAGAGTGACAATTTCACCTTCTTTTCTTCTGACAGCATCCATTGTGCTGGATTTTGGCAATCGCTTTCCGTCATCCTCCATAACAATTCCCATAATGCCAATGGCATCTCTCGCCATTTCTATGGCATCAGCAAGCGTTTTACCACTCGTGTTTGCATCAAAATCCGGGATGTAAACAACATAATCGGACTCATCAGGTGTCAGAACTATCGGATATGTGCACTTCATTTAAGATTCCTCCTTCTGATTATTGTTCTCGCAACTTTTTCCGGTATTTCCCTCTGGCGCGAAACAGGCTCTATGGCCTTCCCATCAGTATAAACGTCATGGTTTCCGCCTCTTCTCAGGAAATACCAACCATTCCTTTCCAAAAGTTTTATCAAATCTCTTCTTTTCAAATCAATCTTCCTTTCATTTATACGCCTTTAATGCGTATTTGTCAACATATCTTTCACTATTTTAGGTTTATTCTAAACGGTGGAAGGTCAGGGTGGCGCCGTCGGTGGTGCAGAGGATTGTGCCGTCACGGTCGGTGCGGTGGATTACGGCCGGAGCGAGGTTCCGGAGGACCTCCGGACTCGGGTGGCCGTAGTCGTTGTCCGCACCGACGGAGATGACGGCATACTTGGCACCGACGGCGTCGATAAACGGCTTGGTTGATGAACTGTCGGATCCGTGGTGCCCGACCTTGAGAACATCGGCGTGGAGAGTCTCAGCATCATATGTCCTGAGCAATGTACCCTCCTCCTCTTCCTCCGCGTCGGCCATAAAGAGACAGCTCGTATCTTTGTAAGTGAGTTTAATCACCAGGGACATATTGTTGAGGCTGTCGTTGACGTATATCGGAGCGAGGAATTGCAAGAGCAGTTCCTCGTTTTCATTTGCCTGCAGGGTCAACGACAGCCCCGCCATTTTTGCGCTTGGGTCAGGAATAATTTCATTGTTGATTTTAATGAGTTTTCTGAGGTCATAGAGTGAACCCATATGATCGTCGTGCTGATGAGTTATTATCAGGTAGTCAAGTTCCCTGATGTTCAGGGCATTCAGGGCATCCCTTATCTTCTGTGCGTTACCCGAGGGACCTGTATCAATCAGGATTGACGTGTCCTCTGTTTTGATGATTTCGCAATCCCCCTGCCCCACATCCAGAAAGACAATCGTCAGATCTTTCAGGGGGATTTCCCCCAGTTTTGTCTCCTTGAGACCTACAGCCGCATAGATGTCATCCCATGACGGTGTGTTCGGCAAATATGTTATTGCCAGCGTCAGGATGACAAACAATGCGGCTGTTATCGCTTTAATCGTTGTTTTGACTTTTCTTTTGAGTTTTGTTTTGTCTGTTTGGCTGAGTTTGTTAAACAAGAAAATCCGCCCCCTTAGGTTTCTTGGGGGCGGATGTTTTTCAGTTGTGTTATTTATTTGTTTTCTTGCTGAGAATGAGGATTGCGGCAGCAAGAAGGATGAGGCCTGCGAGAATGGCAATGTAGGGGTTGCCTGTGAGGCCTGCGATGAGGTAGCCGATTGCGCAGATTACGGCTGTCAGTGTCGCGTACGGGAGCTGCGTCTCAACATGGCGTATGTGTTCGCATTCGGCTCCCGTGGAAGCGAGTATTGTCGTATCTGAAATCGGTGAACAGTGGTCGCCGTAGACCGAACCGGCGAGAGTTGCACCGAGTGTGGGCACGAGGTAAGGCGCTGCGTTAGGGACAGCGCATATCATCGTAACTATGGGGATGAGCATACCGAATGTTCCCCAGGAACTGCCCATTGAGAAACTCATGAGCGCCGCTATTACAAAGAGCAGCATGGGAAGGAAAAACAGCGGCATATTTACATTGCTGACGAAACCGGAAATGAAGACTCCCGTGCCGATGAGCTGACGACAGACACCGCCGAGACTCCAGGAAAGAATCAGTATGAGCAGCGGAGGTATGATGCTGCCGATTCCGTCCACAATGGATTTGACGAATTCCTTCGGTTTCATGAGTTTACGCGGCAGATAGAGAGCAGCGGCGGTTATCAGGCCTGCAAAAGCTCCGAGCGAGAGACCCGCGGTAGGATTGTAGCCTATAGCCTCGGAAAAACTTGTGCCTGAGAAGAAGCCGCCGACATAGGCCATACCAAGTATTGCGCAGATTATCAATACCACTATCGGCAATACCAGGTCAATCACCTTGCCTTTTGAGACCTCGTATTTCGCGTCTTCGAGGATTTCGTTGGTTTGCGCTTTTTCCTCTGCCTGCTTCATGGGGCCGAAATCTTTTCCGGTTGCGCTGAGGAAAAGAACCATGAAGATGGTGAAAAGCGCGTAGAGGTTGTACGGAATCGTTGAGAGGAAGATGTTGAATCCCCTCTCCTCGCTGACTTCACTTGCCACAGCCACTGCCCAGCTGGAAACCGGAGCGATTATGCAGACCGGCGCGGCGGTCGCGTCAATTATGTAAGCAAGCTTTTCGCGGGAGATTTTAAACCTGTCAAAGATAGGTCTCATGACCGTGCCTACGGTGAGGCAATTGAAACCGTCATCTATGAAGACCAGGACGCCGAGGAACGATGTAGCGAGCATCGCCGAGCGCTTTGATTTGAGTCGTTTCTCGGCCCATTTTCCGTAGGCAAGACTGCCTCCGGACTTTGCCACCAGCACAACCACTGCCCAGAGCAGCGCCAAGAAGACGATCATGTACGAGTTGTCGGCAATCTTGTAACTCATCATATCAAGAGTCAGAGATGCAGCGGCAACAAGTGACATACCTGTCTTGAAAGAATAGATCAGCACTCCCGAAAACAGTCCCACAAAGAGTGAGAAATACACTTCCTTAGTTATCAGGGCCAGAACTATGGCCAGAAGCGGC
>JAFYJR010000056.1 GCA_017538005.1 Clostridia bacterium
AAGCGATTTTTTATACCTCCAAGTCGCTTTTTTCAATGTTTTTTCTGTTGTCAGAAGCGACCTTGTATACCCGCTCCTGATTATCAACAAAGACCTTTGCTATCTGAGTATCGAAGTGTGTGCCTATGCCTTCTTCGATTATGCTCATTGCTTTTTCAAATGAGAAGGGCTGCTTGTAGCTGCGAATTGAGAGCAGGGCGTCAAAGACATCTGAGACCGCCATTATGCGGGCAGAAAGAGGAATCTCTTCGCCTTTTAGACCTGTCGGATAGCCGCTGCCGTCCCATTTCTCATGGTGGTATGTCGCAAGGTTCAACGCCTCGCTTAAGTATCCGGATTCGCCGGAAAGCTCTATAGCACGCTCGATAATATCCTTACCTGCGGTTGTATGGCTCTTCATTTCCGCAAATTCCTCATCGGTGAGCTTGCCGGGTTTGTTGAGGATGATATCCGACACTTTTATCTTACCCACATCGTGAAGGGGTGCGGAGCTGTATACATCGCGCATAAACTCATCTGTGAGCTCGTCTGCGTAGATATTGTTTTCCTTCATCAGCTGCATGATGAGTTCAACATATGCCGCGGTCTTGCGGACGTGGTCGCCGGTACACTTGTCGCGCGACTCGACCATGTCGGCGAGGATGTAGATAAGGCCGCTCTGCATCTTTTCTATCTGAGCGCCCTTCTTCTCAACATCCTCGAGATGGTCAACGGTGTCGCTGAGGGTTTTGACAAGCACGTTGTAGAGGTTTTCTATTTCGTCGCCCGTCTTTACATCTATAAGTTTCATCCGCTCGACGCTTATGTCGAGGGACTCATCGCTGTTGTACGCGAACTCGCTCGCTGCAAATGTCATGGCGTCGAGCGGGTAAGTAAGATGGTACTCGGTGTACCAGATGAACAGAACAAGAATCAGAATGAAGAAACCGATGAACAGGGAAAGAATTTTCGCAAGGAAACTCAGACCGTTCAGTTCGATGTCCCTCATGCTTATGTCAACGCACGCGTATGCCACGCAGTTTCCTTCGGAGTCGTAAATCGGCTCATAGTCGGAAAGCAGCCAGCCGTATGTGTCGTCTGTTACTATGGGGTCGATGCGTTCGCCGGCGAGAAGCTTTGGCAGAACCTCTTGGAATGACTCGTCGAAGGGAATTACCTCTCCCAGTTCGGCAGCCGGAGTGTCCGGAGTATCCAGGTCGAAGACAACATGACAGCCGTCCTCTCTTATCTGGTATACATAGACATATTCACTGTAGTCCGCATTGTTTCGGATTTCATACAGGTCACGCTCGGCAGGTTTGTATCCGTTGAGGGTGGTGTCTTTGTCCTCGAGATATTTGTTTACCATATCTCCGTCTATGGATTTAGCCACAAGTTCAGCGGAGTTTCTGCCTATTGTCGTGTATTGCTGGATTGAGAACTGGCGGTAGAGGTGATAGCTGATAGCGGTTGTGGCGACAGCGCCTGCAATCATGACGGCGCAGATGAGCACACCGAGTTTTATGCGTAACGGCCAGCTTCTGGTAGTCGCTTTCTGGGCCTTCTTAAGCTGCTCTTTTGTGAGCGGTGTCTGCTGCCAGTCGGTCAGCGCCAGGAGTTTTGTGACGCTCTTGGGCATTATGAGTTTTATGAGGTAAAAACCGGTGACAGTAATGGCTTTGTCCAGAAGGTCCATTACATAGTCATAGCCGATCTGGTGGAAAACACCGCTTTCGGCGCCGGAGATACAGATTGTGAGAAGGGAACCTATGCCGCCGCCGCAGAAAGCAAGAAACGGAACGGTGAGAAGAGCTTTCCAGAATTTGTCATAGAAGCCGCGATGAGCCAGGAAGGTGGCGGAAACAGCTATAAGTACGCTTATGCCTGCATAATAAAGATTTTCAATGGATGCCGTGGCATTGATGATGTTGGTGAGATAACCTACAAAAATACCCGGCAGATAACCGCCCAGCACAGCGCCGAGCAGCGTGCCTATACTGTCAACATAAAGAGGCCAGCCGGCTTTTACAACAAGTCGGTTTATGGCTATGTTTATGAAGATGAAAAGCATATACACAAGTATAAGCCTTGCGATTTTTGCCGCAGGTCTTGAAGCGGAACGTTTCTTTTCTTCTGACATCTCTTACGCCCCCTTACAAAAATACAGTTTTATTTTATCACTAATAAAAATAAAAGCCAAATTATTTTACACGTGTTCAAAAAGAAAAGAACCGCTCACGGTCCGTAAGCGGTTCTCCGGTTTTGTGATTATCAGATAATGCCGAGCGGGCAGAGGATTGCAAGTGCCAGAGCAACCTGTCCCCAGATGGCAGCAAGGTATATCTTCTTTTTCTTTCCCTTGAGATCGTATCCCAAAACGGATGCAATGAAGAAGGGGATGTAAACCGTAATCCATACCGGAATCGCGCCCCAGAAAGGCCATACCCACTGGAATGCGGAAGTGGATGCGAGGAAGATCTCAAAGAGCGAGAAACCGAGTGACATGGTAAGTACATAGAACACACGGTTGTTGATACCGAGAATCTTCTCGTGTTTGTCCTCCGGCATAAGTTCAATACCGAAACCGGCAATAGAGAACATCATTGAGAGCTCCCATGAAACACCGATTAAGAGAATGAACGATGTGCTGGACTGTGTTACATGCCACATGCCGTATCCGGCGAAATGGCAGATAATCGCGTTTACGATTTCACAGAGCCAGTGAATACCGTAAAGACCGAGCGCCGATCCGATTGCGTCCCATTTCTTCTCCTTGATATGCGGTACATAAACACCGATAAATACAAGGGCAAGAATTGCGATGAAAGTCCAATCGAAGTGGCTTCCGTCACGAACATGCAGCAAAGCCTCGTCAACTATTGCGCGGGCTTCTGCCGTATTTGGTCCCCAAAGCATATTGTTTCCTCCTTTAAAACCAATGTTTAACGACACTTACACTATAATATATATTTGTCATTTGCGCAAATACAATGTATACTGAAAGAGTAAAAACTTTAAGGAGGAACAATTATGATTTGTCCACATTGCGGAAAAGAGATAGCCGACGGTTCAAAATTCTGCGCGGAATGCGGCAAGGCAATTGATGAAGCCCCCGTAGTTGATGTTCCCGCTCCCGTAACACGCAAGGCTCCTTTGGAATTCCACAAAGTAGGTCTTACCGTACCTGCTGTTGAATTCACTCTCAACAAAGGTGATTCCATCTACACGCAGAGCGGCGGTATGGTCTGGCAGACTGAAGGCGTTTCCATGACCACAAACACAAAGGGCGGTCTTATGAAGGGACTCGGCAGAGTTCTCGCTGGCGAATCGCTCTTCATGGCAACCTATACTGCTGAAAGAGACGGCGTAACGGTCGCTTTCGGTTCGACGGTTCCCGGTGACATCATCCCGTTTGATCTTACCGGCACACCCGGAATTATCGCCCAGAAGCGCGCTTTTCTCTGTGCTGAAAACGGCGTTGATGTAAGCATAGCTTTTACAAAGCGTGTATCCGCGGGTCTTTTCGGCGGCGAAGGATTCATCCTTCAGGACATCAAGGGCAACGGACATGTATTTCTTGAGATAGACGGCGACCAGATCATTAAAGATCTCGCCCCCGGTGAAGTTCTCAAGGTTGATACAGGTAATGTTGTCGCCTTTGACAAGAGCGTAAGTTATGAGATAGAAACAGTTAAAGGTTTCTCAAATATCATCTTCGGCGGCGAGGGACTCTTCCTCACAAAACTTACCGGCCCCGGCCGTGTCGTTCTTCAGACCCAGAACTTCCTGGATTTTGCAAGACGCGTAGGTTCAATGCTTCCGACAAAGAGCAGCTGATAATAATAAATAAAGAACCGCTTACAAACTGTAAGCGGTTCTTTTTATTCAGCTTAAATACATCAGGTCGAGGTCGCAGTCGCCGCTGATTCCGGGAACAACGCCTGTGGCCGAGAACTGCCACATAAAGAACTTGCCGTCATAAGTGGGTTCTTTATAGTATTGCGCAAGCCAGATGTCGTATTCGCTCTGGTCATACCAGAAGCCGTTTGCGAGGTAAGACTTGCTCTGGTAAAGGCAGGTTTTGAAGCCTGCAGCCTGAAGGACACCTGAGAACATTCTGAATGAATCATTTAAGTCTCCGAGGCTCATCTTGGCTATTGTTATATTGCCCCATTCCTCCCAGTCAAACGCAACAGGAAGGTCAGGAGTGAAACCGTTTTCGGTGAGGGTTTTATAGACAAATTTTGCGTCTTCCGCACCGTCTTCCGCGCAGGTTGCGCAGGAATAGAAGTAGACACC
>JAFYJR010000007.1 GCA_017538005.1 Clostridia bacterium
AGAGGCTCATCTTCTCAGCATCAAAGAGGAGTCAGCAAAGGTCCGCGCTGACCTCATGGATTCCTACAAGAAGCAGATAAGCATGCTCGAATACACTCCCGACTTCTCAGAGGAAGTAAAGGCCGCCCGCGCGAAGAAGGCTGCGGCTGCCGAAGAGGCAAAAGCTGAGGAAGAGGCGAAAGCCGAAGAAGCCGAAGCTGAGGAAGTCGCTTCCGACGATGCTGATATCGAAGAAGAAGATGCCGACGTCGATGAGTATCTTGACGGCGAAGATAAAGAAGAAAGTGAATACGAAGACATCGATTCTGATGACGATGATCTTTTCCCCGACGACGACGAAGATGAAGAAGACGACGAAGACGACGAGGAAGATGAGGAAGACGAGGACGAAGACATCGACGACGATGACGATGATGACGAAGCAGAGGACGAGGAAGACGACGAGGAAATCTCTCTCTTCTGAGAAAGAGGCACTTTATGACAATCACTGTAACAATAATCGTGGTTGCCTTGCTTGTCGGTTTTGATCAACTGACCAAATATTTAGTGCTGACCTATGTTAAGCCTGTTGATGCTGTTCCCGTTATTGATAAAATAATTCAGTTCCGTTACACGGAAAACACGGGAGCAGCATTCAGTATATTCAGTGACAAGACATGGCTGCTTTCAATATTTACAGGGGTCATGATAGTTGCAGGACTCCTGTATTTATTTTTAGGTAAAGCCGACAACAAGCTCCAGTACGCCGCGATTATTCTGATTATAAGCGGCGGTATCGGCAACCTCATTGACCGTCTGGCCAGAGGTTTTGTCATTGATTTCATTGAGTATCTGTTTATGGAATACGCGGTATTCAATGTCGCGGATATCCTGGTCACGATAGGCGCGGTCTTGCTTGTGGCATCAGTACTGTTCGTTAAAGGTGAAAAAGATGAACTGCATCATAACAGCTGACGAATATTCAAGCGGCAAACGAATAGACTCAGTCATCGCCGAAGCGGACGATAATATCACGCGTTCTGCCGCGCAGAGACTGATAGAAAACGGAGACATCACCGTAAATGAAGAGACAGTCTCCAAGAACTATAAAGTCAGCGCAGGCGATGTCATAAAGATATCTGTTCCCGAGCCGACTGAAATTGAGGCAAAGCCCCAGGACATACCGCTCGATATCTTTTATGAGGACGATGATTTGCTCGTCGTAAACAAGCCGAAGGGTATGGTGGTTCATCCGGCGGCGGGAAATCCTGACGGCACGCTTGTAAACGCGCTCCTGTTCCACTGCAAAGGTTCGCTCTCCGGTATAAACGGCGAGATAAGGCCCGGCATCGTCCACCGTATAGACAAGGACACCAGCGGTCTCCTTGTCGTGGCAAAGAACGATGCCACGCATCAAAAACTTGCGGAGCAGATAAAAGAGCATTCCTTCACCCGTTGCTATAAAGCAGTTGTTCACGGCAACATAAAGGACGACGAGGGCACAATAGACGCTCCCATAGGACGCAGTCCCAAAGACAGAAAGAAAATGGCGGTTACGGATAAAAACTCAAGGGAAGCCGTAACTCATTTTAAAGTCCTTGAACGCTTTAAGGACTATACATATATCGAGTGCAAACTCGAAACAGGACGTACACACCAGATAAGGGTACATATGGCGTACAGGGGAAATCCTGTCGCGGGTGATACATTGTACGGACCAAAGAACACACCGAAAGATTTAAACGGGCAGTGCCTGCACGCGTACAAACTCGGTTTTGTTCATCCGAAGACGGATGAGTATATGGAGTTTGAGGCGCCCCTGCCCGAATACTTTGAAAAATTCCTGAAGAAAGTGAGGGACAGCCGATGAATGCGGAAGTAAAAGCTAAACTGCAGAAAGATGCCGTGAAGGTTCGCATGAGCGTAATAGAAGGCACCTTCAACGCGAAGTCCGGACATCCGGGCGGATCACTCTCCGTGGCTGATATGATCACATATCTCTACCTTTACAAACTCAATGTTGACCCGAAAAATCCCGACTGGGAGGACAGAGACCGTTTCGTACTCTCCAAGGGCCACACAGCGCCCGCTCTGTACGGTGCGCTGGCTCTTAAAGGTTTCTTCCCCGAAGAGGAGATAAAGACGCTCAGAAAGCCCACATCGCGTCTCCAGGGCCATCCCTCCATGCACCTCACACCCGGCGTTGACATGAGCACGGGCTCACTCGGCCAGGGTGTCTCAGTCGCCGTCGGCATGGCTCTCGGCGCAAAGCTCAGCAACAAAAGCTACAGAGTATACACCATTCTCGGCGACGGCGAGATTGAAGAAGGTCAGGTCTGGGAAGCAGCGATGTTCGCGAGCGCCAAGAAACTCGACAACCTTGTCGTAATCGTTGACAACAACAACCTTCAGATAGACGGTACTCTCGAGGAAGTAAACTCCCCGTACCCGATAGACGAGAAATTCAAAGCCTTCGGTTTCAATGTAATAAACATTGACGGCCACGACTTTGATCAGATAGACGATGCCTTCACACAGGCAGAAAACTGCAAGGGCAAGCCCACAGCCATCATTGCGAAGACAATAAAAGGCAAAGGCGTGTCCTTTATGGAAAACCAGGTCAGCTGGCACGGCAAAGGCCCGAACGAAGAGGAATACAACGCGGCTATGGCCGAACTGAAGGAGGCGCTTTAATATGGCAGATATCGTAAAGAAAGCCACCAGAGACGGCTACGGCGCTGCTCTTCTTGAACTCGGTGAAAAGAACCCGAAAGTCATAGTAATGGACGCGGACCTTGCGGGCGCCACAAAGACAGGTGTATTCAAAAAGGCATATCCCGACAGATTCTTCAACGCCGGTATAGCCGAAGGCAACCTCATAGGCGTTGCCGCAGGTCTCTCACTTACAGGTCACATAGTCTTCGCGAGTTCCTTCGCGATGTTCGCTGCAGGCAGAGCTTTTGAGCAGATCAGAAACTCCATAGGCTATCCTCATCTCAACGTCAAAATCTGCGCAACTCACGCAGGTATCTCAGTAGGCGAGGACGGCGCATCTCACCAGTGCAACGAGGACATAGCTCTCATGCGCTCAATCCCCGGCATGACCATAATAAATCCCGCGGACTGGGTTGAAGCAAAAGCCGCAGTACTTAAGGCAGCGGACTTTGAAGGCCCTGTATATATGCGTTTCGGACGCCTTGCAGTACCTCAGATTTTCGACGAAAACACCTATGAGTTCGAATGGGGTAAAGGTAAAGTACTTTACAACGGTGACGATGTTGCAATAATCGCCACAGGTCTCATGGTAAACGAAGCCCTCATCGCAGCCGAAGAACTGAAAGCAGAAGGCATAAATGCCCGTGTTATCAACATCCATACAATCAAACCGCTTGATGAAGACATAATCCTCAAAGCGGCAAAAGAGTGCGGATGTGTTGTAACAGCCGAAGAGCACAGCGTAATCGGCGGCCTGGGTGCTGCGGTTGCAGAGCTGCTCTCAGAAAACCTTCCGACACCGATGAAGCGTGTCGGCGTGAATGATGTTTTCGGCCGTTCAGGCCCGGCAGTTGAAATGCTGAAGATATACGGTCTCGACGCCGCTCATATAAAGGAAGCGGCAAAGGAAGTCATAAAGAGGAAGTAAGGTAAAAAGACAGAATGAGTACAGTTTGGTGGATTGTAATAGTTACAACAATAGCAGGTGTAGGCGGCACGGGCCTCGGCGGTCTCGTGGGCGCCGTTCTGCGCCGTGATTCGGAAAAGGTGGTAAGCCTCTTACTGTCCTTTGCCGGCGGCGTTATGATGGCTGTTGTCTGCTTCGACCTCATCCCCGAATCACTGCTTCCCGAAGGTGCGCAGGAGCCGATACCTCTCTACTTTGTAATACTCGGTATCTTACTCGGCTACGCTGTTGTATATGTACTCAACTACTTCATAGACAAGGCCACAAACCACGAAATAGCGCACATTGACGAGGATCACCCGAAAACAGCCGATGACCTCGATGAACTTATCCACTCCGACCACTTAGAGGAGCATAAGAAAACCGGACAGTTTCGCGACCTGTTCATCGGCGGCATAGTTATGGCCTGCGCCATAGCACTCCATAATATGCCGGAAGGCATGGTTATCGGCGCGTCTTACGCCGGTGTACCCGAAGGCGTCTTCACCGGCTCCGGCCTCATCCTTGCCATTGTCATCGGCCTTCACAACATACCTGAAGGTATGGCCGTCTCAGTGCCACTTATCACAGGCGGTATGAGCAAAACCAAAGCCATAATAGTAACGGCCGCCTCCGGTGCTCCGACAATAATCGGTGCCCTCGTGGGTTACGGTCTCGGCCTTTTGAGCCCCATCTGGCTGGCTCTCTCCTTAAGCTTCGCCTCAGGCGCCATGCTCTATGTCGTCTTCGGCGAACTTATCCCGGAGTCCATCCTCATGTGGCGCTCAAAACTGCCGGCCTTCTGCCTCCGTGTCGGCACCGTCGTCGGCCTGATACTTGTCAAGGTATAAAATCCTATTGAAAAACCAAACGCTTTAATATATAATAGTCAAGTCGCGAAAATCGTCGGGGTGTAGCGCAGTTTGGTAGCGCGCTTGCTTCGGGAGCAAGAGGCCGGGAGTTCAAGTCTCCCCACTCCGACCATTTGCGGAGAATAAACATAACTGAATAACGGGGTGTAGCGCAGGTTGGTAGCGCACTTGCTTAGGGAGCAAGCGTGAAAATAAGCCTCAAAAGCCTTGAAACAGCGTAGGTACGCTGTTTTTATTTTGTTTTTGCCCGAATTTCGGTATAACTTTTATGTATCTTTTAACTTAATTTAACACTTTTTGACAACAAAAGTTATTCTAAAAGTTAAACTTTTTCAAATGTATAACCCAAGGTTATACAGGGTACGTGAGGGTTTTATCTGTTTGCAAAAAGCTTTCGGTTTATTGAATGTTTAATTACTTAATGATATAATGAGGCATCATTTACAAACGAGGTGTAATATGGCAAGAACTAACGTTGGTTTTGGAAAAGCTAAATCAGCCAAAAACGACGAATTCTATACACAATTAAACGATATTAGTAAGGAATTGAAATTTTA
>JAFYJR010000057.1 GCA_017538005.1 Clostridia bacterium
CGAGTGGACAATTTTCGCGGGATACAACAGAACACCCTGCGACGATCTCATTGCCCGTTGCTCAGAGAGAGTCATTCCCATTCACTGCAACATCTCCTCCCAGGAGGAGTGCTTCAAGGCAGCTGAGGAGATCAAGAAGTATACGGATCACCTCGATGTTGTCGTAAACTGTGCGGGTATCCATACAATGGATTCACTCATTGAAGGCGACCCCGCAGCCGTTGTCGAGAAGATAGTAAACGTTAACCTCCTCGGTATGGTTCGCGTAAACAAGGCTATGTTCCCGCTCGTTAATGCCTGCAAGGGCAGAATCATCAACTTCTCATCCGAGTGCGGATGGGAGAAGCCGCAGCCCTTCAACTCACCTTATGCCATTTCCAAGTACGCTGTTGAGGCTTATACCATAGGTCTCCGCCGCGAGCTCAACTTCCTCGGCATAAAGGTTATCAAGATTCAGCCCGGCTCATTCAAGACAGGTATGCACGGCCAGGCAACTGACGGTTATCAGAAGATTCTTGACAAGACAGAGCATTACAAGGACGTTCTTAAGGTAATGAAGCCCATGATGACCATAGCCATGGCTCATCCCAACGAGATGCACTATCTCACCGACTGTGTTCTTGAGGCTATTTATTCCAAGCATCCCAAGACCAACTACAGATGCAAGAACACCTGGTATCTCGGTCTTATCGATCCCATCCCCGACAAGATCATCGATGCCGGTTACAAGTATCTCATAGCTGCTCTCGCAAAGGTTGTTCCGGATCCCAAGCCCAAAAACTAAGGTGTTGACAAAGACCCTGAAAATAAATAACATAATATTTGTCAAGGAGGCAAAAAGTTATGGTATTTGAAAAAATCAGAGCAATGATAGCTGAACAGCTTGAAATTGAAGAAGAGTCCATCACCATGGATTCCGCTTTAATCGAAGATCTCGGCGCCGACAGTCTCGACGTTGTTGACCTCGTTATGTCGATTGAAGACGAGTTCGAGATTGAAGTCCCCGATGAGGCGATCGAAAACATGAGAACAATAGGCGACGCTGTAAGATTTATCGAGGGAACCAAATAATTAAAAAGATTTCGGCCCACGTGAACAGCACGTGGGCTTTTCTTTAAGGAGCAGTTTATGGCAGATCAGAAAAAGATGGTTGAAGACATCACTTCAATGGAAGTGGACTTCGCCAAATGGTATACGGATATTTGCAAGAAGGCCGAGCTCGTGGAGTACACGAGCGTCAAGGGCTGTATGGTAATACGCCCGTATGGCTACGCCATATGGGAGAACATACAGCGCATCCTTGACGCTAAGTTCAAGGAGCTCGGACATGAGAATGTGTGCATGCCCATGTTCATACCCGAGAGCCTTCTTCAGAAGGAGAAGGACCATGTTGAGGGCTTTGCCCCCGAGGTTGCCTGGGTTACGCACGGCGGAGCGGAGAAACTCGAGGAACGCCTCTGCGTTCGTCCGACTTCCGAGACGCTCTTCTGCGAGCATTACGCGAATATTGTCCATTCACACAGGGACCTGCCTAAGCTGTACAACCAGTGGGTCTCCGTCGTGCGCTGGGAAAAGACGACACGTCCTTTCCTGCGCTCGCGTGAATTTTTGTGGCAGGAAGGCCACACAATTCACGCAACGGCCGAGGAGGCCGTTGCGGAGACCGAGCAGATGCTCAACGTCTATGCAGACTTCTGCGAGCAGCATCTGCAGATGCCTGTCGTTAAGG
Source organism: Clostridia bacterium (assembly GCA_017538005.1). Taxonomy (GTDB): domain Bacteria; phylum Bacillota; class Clostridia; order Oscillospirales; family Acutalibacteraceae; genus UBA1227. Next base: position 1,730 of record JAFYJR010000057.1, read on the forward strand.
GTCAGAAGACCGAGTCGGACAAGTTCGCCGGCGCCGTTTCGACGTACGCCATTGAGGCGCTTATGCACGACGGCAAAGCGCTCCAGGCCGGTACGTCGCATTACTTCGGCGACGGCTTCGCAAAGGCATTTGATATCCAGTATCAATCCAAAGAGAACAAACTTGAGTATCCGCACCAGACTTCCTGGGGTGTAACCACAAGGCTTATCGGCGCCATCATCATGACTCACGGCGACGACAACGGTCTTGTCCTGCCGCCTGACGTGGCGCCTATTCAGGTCGTCATCATTCCTGTCGCGCAGCACAAGGAAGGCGTGCTTGAAAAGGCATATGCACTTCGCGACCAGCTCTCTGCTTCCTTCAGGGTAAAGGTGGACGATTCCGACCAGAGCCCCGGATGGAAGTATTCGGAGTATGAAATGAAGGGCGTGCCTGTCCGCCTTGAGATAGGTCCCCGCGACATAGAGGCAAATCAGTGCGTACTGGTTACACGCCACAACAGAGAGAAGACAGTTGTTTCTCTTGATAATCTTGCTGATTCTGTTGCGGAAAAGATTTCGGAAGTAAAGCAGGGCATCTGGGAGAAGGCGCTTGAGAACAGAACTCGCCGCACTTACAAGTGCACTACAATGGACGAAATCAAATCCGTCCTCGCCGAAAAGGGTGACGGTTTCGTACACGCAATGTGGTGCGGAGATGAGGCCTGTGAGGATAAAGTGAAAGAGGAAACCGGCGTGGGTTCACGCTGCATTCCTTTTGAGCAGGAACAGATTTCCGACAAGTGCGTCTGCTGCGGCAAACCCGCCAAGTGCATGGTTTTGTGGGGCAACGCCTATTAAGGAGGTATTCTTATGGCAAATGTAACGGATAAGATTTGGGAACTCGCTGAGCCGTTGGCTGCAGAGCTTGGTCTGTCAATCTGGGATGTAAGATATGTCAAAGAGGGCGCCGACTGGTACCTCCGCATCTTCATCGACAAGGAGGGCGGAGTATCCATTGACGACTGTGTTGAGATGACTCATGCCATAGACGGTCCTCTTGATGAACTCGACCCGATAAAGGATGCCTATACACTTGAGGTTTCTTCTCCGGGTGCAGAAAGAGCTCTGACCAGGGATTCGCACTTTGAGGCTTATATAGGCTCAAAGGTCATGGTAAAGCTCATCAGACCTGTTGAAGGCAAGCGTGAGTTTAAGGGTATTCTTGAGGCCTATAAAGACGGTGAGGTAACGGTTGATTCGCTTACTTTTAACAAGAAGGATGCGTCTTACGTCAAACTTGACGATTTTGACGACTACATTGCAGAGTAATATTATTATTGACATTACATCTTATTAGTGCTAATATGCATACGGTAAGTTAATAAATGTTGTATGGAGAGTGACTCGGTTGAGCCGCTCTCCAGTCATTATGGAAGGATGATTGGAAAAAATGAACGAAGAATTCTTTGAAGCCGTTGAAATGATGGCAAAGGAAAAAGGCATACCTGTTGATTTCCTCTATGAGAAAATCGCAAATGCTCTTGTCGTATCCGTTCGTCGTATGTACAACGGTAAGGACATAGTCTTCTGTGACATAAATCCCGAGAAGCAGGAACTCAATGTTTACCTGCGCAAAAATGTTGTTGAGGAGATTTCCGATGAGGATGCGGACATCCTCGTTGACGCGGCCCGCAAGTACAAGAAGAGAGCGAAGCCCGGCGACATTATCGAAATACCCCTCGACACGAAGGACTTCGGCCGTATAGCCGCCCAGACTGCGAAGCATGTTATCCGTCAGGGTATCAGGGACGCGGAGCGCGGACAGGCAATGCAGGAGTTCCAGAGCCACAACCAGGAGATAGTCACGGCAAAGGTTATGACTGTGGATCCGAAGACAGGTAATGCCACACTTGAGATAGGAAAAGCCGAAGCGCTTCTTCCGCATTCGGAGCAGATCCCCGGCGAGGAGCTTTACGACGGCGACCTTATCAAGGTATTTATAGTCGATGTACGCGATACGGAGAAGGGCCCGAAGGCCATGATTTCCCGCACACATCCCGGACTTGTCCGCAAACTCTTCGAGACAGAGGTTCCCGAGATTGCAGACGGTACGGTTGAGATTAAAGAGGTCTCGAGAGAGGCCGGATCGCGCACCAAGATCGCGGTTTACAGCGCCGACGAAAATGTTGACGCGGTAGGCGCGTGCATAGGTCCGCGCGGCGCCCGCGTAGCGAAGGTCGTTGACCTTCTCTGCGGCGAAAAGATAGACATAGTGCCCTACAGCGACGACCCGGCTCTCTTCGTCGGCGCCGCCCTGGCACCCGCTGATGTTATCAGAGTGGACATTCTTTCAGAGGAAGAGAAATCCTGCAAGGTTATCGTTCCCGACACCCAGCTCTCACTTGCCATAGGTAACAAGGGTCAGAACGCCCGCCTTGCGGCGAAACTCACCGGATGGAAGATAGACATAAACCCTGAAAGCGGTTTCTACGAGAGCTCATCGGAGGAAGAATAATGCAGAAAAAAGTACCGCTTCGACGTTGCTGCGGCTGCATGGAAATGAAGCCGAAACAGGAACTCGTAAGAGTCGTAAAATCAAATACAGGCGACGTCGCTTTGGATCTTACAGGCAAAGCACCCGGACGCGGTGCGTATGTCTGCAGATCGCGCGAGTGCTTTGAAAAGGCAAGGAAAGCGCGTCGCTTTGAGCGAGAGTTTTCCGTGAAGATTCCCGATGAGGTATATTCTCAGATGGAGGAGGAGCTTGGTGGATAAATTGCTCGGAATGCTCGGTCTCGCCAGACGGGCCGGCAGACTGTCATCAGGACATGACGCCTCGTTTGAGAGTATAAGGAAAGGCAAAGCCAAGGCTTGTCTCTTGTGCGGTGATGCATCGGACAGACTGAAAGAAGAGTTTGGACGCACGGCAAAGTATGAAGGCAGAGATGTTCCGGTAATTGAAATACCGTATCTCAAGGATGACCTTTACGCTGCAACAGGCATAAGAGCGGCAGTACTGACTATCGACGACGAAGGCTTTGCGAAGAAAATAATATCGCTTGCGGAGGAATTGCTTAATGGAAATTAAAATAAAGTTAAACGAAGTCGCGAAAGACTTTAATAAACCCGCGAAGGAACTCGTGGAAGCTTTGAACAAGAGATTTCCCGATCCGGTGAAGAAGGCCGTAACGGTACTCACACCGGAGGAACTCAACTATGCTTTTGAGTATCTCACTCAGAACAATCAGGTTGAAAGCTTTGACGCGTACTTTGCGATGCAGCCGGCGCCGAAGCCCGCAGAGGAAAAGGCCGAGGAAAAGCCTGCTGAGGAGAAAAAGCCGGAGCCCAAGAAGGAGAAAATCCCCACCAAGAAGGAAAAGATTCCGACCAAGAAGGCGGAGGAGAAACCCACCGAGGCTCCCGAGAAGAAGGCGCCCGTAAACCTTCATCCCTTCAAGAAGAAGGAGAAGGCGAACGACACCTTCGTACAGGCCCGTACAAAGGGCGAGGCCCGCACAATAGACACCCGTTCGCAGAATGTGGACCTCGAAAAATACAACGAGAAATACGAGCAGCTCTCCGGTTCGCAGAACAACCAGAGAACCGACCGTGTCAATATGGGTAAGCAGAAGCTTAACCAGAAATCAAAGCAGTACAGACGCCAGCAGGGCATGCGTTCCAAGAAGCGTGAGTCCGAGGCCGACCGTATGAAGAGAATTGAAGCGGAACGCAAAAAGAAGCACCTTGTCATCATGGTACCCGAAGAGGGTCTTACCGTCGGCGGCGTAGCAGAGCTTCTTCACGCCACTGCCGCGGAAGTTATAAAGAAACTCTTCGCCCTGGGTCAGATGGCAGCCATAAACGATATGCTCGACTTCGATACTGTTGAGATTATCGCCGGCGAGTTTGATGCCAAGGTTGAGAAGGAAGTAGTAATAACCATCGAGGACAGAATCATCGACGACACCGAAGATGACGAGACAAACCTTGAGCACCGCGATCCCGTCGTATGCGTCATGGGTCACGTTGACCACGGTAAGACTTCAATCCTCGATGCTATCCGTCATACGGCTGTAACCGACACCGAGGCAGGCGGCATCACGCAGGCAATCGGCGCTTACAGAACCGAGATCAACGGACAGAAGATCACATTCCTTGACACCCCCGGCCACGCCGCGTTTACTGCAATGCGTGCCCGCGGCGCCAAGTCAACGGATATTGCCATTCTTGTTGTCGCCGCTGACGACGGTATCATGCCGCAGACCATAGAGGCGATCAACCACGCCAAGGCTGCCGAGATACCCATCGTTGTTGCCATAAACAAGATGGATAAACCCGGTGTCACAGTTGACAGGATAATGCAGCAGCTCACAGAGCATGAGATCGTTCCCGAAGAGTGGGGCGGCGAGACAATCTGTGTCCCCGTATCCGCAAAGACGGGCATGAATCTCGACAAACTCCTCGAGTCTGTTCTTCTCGTCGCTGAGATGCTTGAGCTTCGCGCCAATCCGAACAGGGCCGCGAAAGGTCTTGTCATCGAGGCGCGCCTCGACAAGGGTCGCGGCCCCATAGCCAC
>JAFYJR010000058.1 GCA_017538005.1 Clostridia bacterium
CCACAACTGTCGTAAACATGGAAGAGGGTTCATACTGTTAGATGGACATGGTCCAGATCAAGGGTGTTGACTCAACCTTCAGAAAGACTGAGGCAAATCTCGGCAAGGACGCGAAGATCTACATCCTCGAGCGTCTTATGACTCACGGCAAGCAGGAAGCCAAGACCGAGATGGTTGTCAACTTAAACGGCGAAGGCTCTTCCGCGCAGATAATCTCCCGTACGGTAGGTAAGGATGATTCGGTCCAGACCTTCTATCCGAACGCCGTGGGCAACAATGCATGTCATGCGCATGTCCAGTGTGACTCCATCATCATGGACAACGCGAAGATAAGCTCAATCCCCGCCATTTCCGCAAACCACCCCGATGCGCAGGTAATTCACGAGGCCGCCATCGGTAAGATAAACTCCGACCAGCTCGTCAAACTCGAGACCTTCGGCATGACCGAAGAGGAGGCCGAAGAAGTAATAATCCAGGGATTCCTGAAATAAAAGAACAGCGCCTTAAACGGCGCTGTTTTTTTGCATCTGCTCGTGTTCTTTTTTCAGTTCCTCACAGAGGGCGGCGGCGGTCCAGGTTTTGTTGGTATCCGTGAGAGCGGCCTTGAGCGGAACGTCAAGGTCTGCCGCTCTCATGGCTTTTAAAACCTTGTTCAGGTCGCCGCCGGAAAAGGTTGAAATCAGCATGAGCTCGTCGGAAAATTCTGTCTTGCCGCCGCTTTGCGCAAGACCCACAAAACCGGCGAGCTCGCCCACGGGTTTACCGAAATCCGCTTTATCAATCCGTTTTATTCTGATGCCGGTTTTTCCGCAGACCTTCTCGAGAGCGGCATATTTTTCGTCTTCAAAATTGAAGCATAAAACTGTTCCGTTAAGTCTCATTGTTTTTCCTCTTTATAAACTCAAATTTCATTAGTTTGTTGAACGGTATGTTCAGCTGCGGTACCGAAAGTATAAGTGCCAGAACTACGCCGCAGAGCAGCCAGACAACCGGTGATATCGCAAAGATTTTTTCGCCCAGTCCGCTGTCCATAATCAGATACAGAATCGGTCTGTGGAAGAAGTAAATCGGAAGAGTAGACGCGCCGATGTATGTCAGTTTGTTGTTGCTGTTCGGCAGAACACAGATTACGGCGAAAGAGATAATTGCCGATACCGCATACCAGAGTGCCCTTATAAGTATTCCCATATCCGGATTCCAGAGCTTGGCGTAGGGGTGATAAGCGACAAGTATCGGTCTGGTAAGGTAGAGCGCGGGGCGGAGCAGAAAGGCCAGGACGATGACGATCGCCAGGAGAAGTCCGGCCGCCACGCGCAGTCTTTTGTCGCGTGTCTTTTCCGCAACCTTTGCGGGATCAAGCGCATAGCCCAGGAAGAAAAACGGATAGAAAGTTATGATTCTTGAGATGCAGAAAGTGCTGTCAATTACTTTGAAATAACCGATGATAAGAGCAAGGGCGACTGAAACCGGAATTACGATTTTCGGATTTGCTTTTCTCAGGAAGAATGTAATTACAAGCCAGACAGCCATTGCCAGCATATACCAGGGTATGCCGGACTCGTAAAACGGGCGGAATCTGCCCGGATGATGTACGGCATAAATCAGAATCTTCAGCAGGTAAAACAGTATGACAAAAGCGATGACTCTGTTTACATTCAGCCGGTCGTTTTTAAAGGCGGACTTTGAAAACAGTCCGGATACGAAGATAAAGAGCGGCATATGGAAAGAGTATATGATAAGAAAGATACTTTGTATAAACGCGCTCTGTCCGGTAAACTGCGTCACAAAGTGACCCAGTACGACGAGCACAATGAGAAGAGCTTTTACATTGTCCCAGAGATACAGTCTCTGCTTTGTCTCAGCCATAATAATCTCCAAACATCGTTTATGTTTTAATTATACTTTTTTTGTTTTACAAGTCCACAGTTTTGGCGCATAATAAGTGCGAGGTATTTTTATGGATTATTGCAATTTATGTCCCAGAAACTGCAGAGTGAACCGTGAACTCGGAAATAAAGGCGTGTGCGGCGAGACCGATGAGATCCGCGTCGCTCTCGCCTCGCTTCATATGTGGGAAGAACCGCCGATTTCGGGCGAAACGGGCTCGGGCACGGTGTTTTTCTCAGGTTGTCCGCTGCACTGTGTCTACTGTCAGAACTACAGTATTTCAAGTGGCGAAATCGGCCGGGCCGTCACGACTGATGAGCTTTGCAGCATTTTCCTGCACCTGCAGGAAAAAGGCGCAAAGAACATAAATCTCGTGACGGCGACCCAGTTCGTGCCCAAGATAAGAGGAGCCCTCATAAAAGCGAAGCAGGAGGGCCTGACTGTCCCTGTCGTGTATAACACGAGTTCTTATGAGTCGGTAAATACGATAAAATACCTAAACGGTCTGGTTGATATCTATCTGCCCGATCTGAAATACAAAAGCAGTGAACTCGCCAAGAAATACTCAAACGCGCCTGACTATTTTGATGTTGCCACAAAAGCCATAGCTGAGATGTATCACCAGGTCGGACCGGATATGATTGTCCGTCACCTTGTGCTTCCGGGCTGTACGGAGGACTCGAAGGATGTTATCAGATATCTTTGGGACACCTACGGCGACAACATTACGATAAGCATAATGAGCCAGTACACCCCCATGCCGTTCTGCAAGGTCCCCGAACTCGGGCGAAAGCTCAGCAAAGAGGAATATGATGAAGTGGTGGACTTTGCCGCGGACCTCGGAATAACAAAAGCATTTGTTCAGGAGGGCGAGGCGGCGCAGGAGAGTTTCATCCCGGACTTTCAAAACTGGGACCTCGAAGAGTTCCTGAAGAGTTAAAAAAAGAGGCTTGCTGAGCAAGCCTCTTAATTATTTCTGTTTATCCCAGTTTTGAAAGAGCGTCCATCGCGTCGGCATAGTCTTTCTTTACGATTTCAAGCTGCGCCGCCGCCTCCGGATTGAATACGCAGGGCCTGAGCATTTCGCAGAGTTCGGAGGATGAGGTCTGGAGTTTTGTCAGACCGAAGTTGGCGTAATTGCCTTTCATGGTGTGGGAGGCACGGAAAGCGGCTTCCCAATCTTCGTCGGCAAAGGCCTTGATAAGATCGTTGAAAGAGGAGTCGGCAATGAGTTTGGGAATGAAACGCAGGACGCGGTCCTCGCCGCCCAGACGGATGATTACATCGTTGTAATCCGCACCGATGAGTTCATAGCATTCTTTCAGTGTCATTAAATCATCGCTCCTGTCTTTGTTATTCTGCGGGCATAGCCGTAGATGGAGGTCATTACGGGCTCGGAGGCCTCATAGTCCCAGACGGTTTTGCCTTCTATGCGGTATGTCACGCCGTTCCACTCGACCTCGTCCTTGAAGTCGGTATACTCGTATGATGTATGCGTAAGTACTTTGTCGAGTTCAAGGGCGACAATAGAGTTGAATCTGTCATCCAGAAATCCCGGTTTTAAGGGATCCACAACCATGCTTCCGCCGTCAACAAGGTATGCTGCGGCTTTCGAGAATGAGAGAACGGATGTCTCCGCGTTGTACTCGAAAAAGATATCTTTTGTATTTTCCCAGAAGAAGGAGAACTTCTCGCGCTCTGTCTCCAGAAGGTGGAGCGAGCGGTTTGAGGAAGCGAGATCGGGGTTTGAGAAGAGCTCGTCGGCTATGGTGTCCAGGTCACGCGAGCTCTGCTCGAAGAGCGCGGCATCCTTGCCGAGTTCTTCCCGGAGACTCGGCGCTATTTCTTCAAGGCACTCCATAAGGAGCGGGTTGAATGTGCCGCACTCGCCGTTTCTGATCATCGTAAGCGCCTGCTCGTGCGAGTAGGCGGGCTTGTAGCAGCGCGTGCTGGTGAGCGCGTCATAGACGTCCGCTATGGATACGACCTGCGCGGCGATCGGTATTTTATCGCCCTCGAGGCGGTCCGGATAGCCGCGGCCGTCATAGCGCTCATGGTGCCAGCGCGCTATCTCATACGCGTAGCGGATGAGCGGCTCGTCCTTGCTGAAAGGCACGGCATTAAGTATCTTTGCGCCCTCCATAGAGTGTGTTTTGATAACTTCGAATTCTTCCGGTGTAAGCTTGCCGGGTTTGTTGAGTATGGACTCGGGTATGGCAATCTTACCTATGTCATGGAGGGATGAGGCGGTGCAGATGACCGGAACATCCGCTCGGGGGATGTTGTAGTTGTTAGGTCTTGAAAGCAGTGCGTTCAAGAGCTTTTCCGTGATGGTATTTATGTTGAGACAGTGGGCAGAGCTCTCGCCGTTTCTGAATTCGACAATATGGGCGAGAACGGATACGAGCATACGGCTGTTCTTTGAACGCTCGTAAATCTGCTCCGTGACCATATCCTCAAGGCGTTTCTGCTTGGAGTAGAGCATTATTGTGTTTATCACGCGCCTGTAGACCATGAAGGAGTCGAACGGGCGGAAGATAAAATCGGTCGCGCCGAGCTTGTAGGCCTGTTCGACTGACTCCGCGCGCTGGTCGGCGGAGATGACCACCACGGGGATGGTCTTGATCATATTGTTCTGATTCATCACCTTGAGGACCGACATGCCGTCCATGACGGGCATAATGAGGTCCAGAAGTACCATTGATACTTCCGTGGGATGTTGTTCGAGATAATTGACCGCCTCAAGTCCGTCTGCCGCCTCGACTATGTCGAACTTCTCGCATAAGATGTCCGAGAGAATTGAGCGGTTGAGTTCGGAGTCGTCAACTATCAGTATTCTGTCTTTTGTACCGTTTGCGTTCATAAATACCAATCTTTTCCTGAAAATCTATAAATTTTGTCATCTTACATTGTAAGAAATTTCTATAAAAAAGTAAATAGAATTTGCAAAAAATAGTATATTATATACAAAAATAATGTTATACTTATAGCATTAAGGTGGTGAGGCTTATGATCAGGAAGAAGAACACCCTGATTTTCATAACGGTGGCCATTATGCTCATCGTGACTGTCTGCACCTGGTATTCCTACAGAGATATCAGGAACGCGGTGCGGATAGAATCTGATATGACAATGGACGCCGTTGCCGACGCTCTTGCGGAAAAGGCCAAGGACGCTGAGGATTCCGACCTCGGCTCAGTCAATCTTTACTACGGAAACGGAACGGCCTTTGTCATTGACACTCTGTCGCATGAAGTGCTCTATAATTCCAGCGATGTCAAAATAGACCCTGACCTTCAGGCTCTCTTTGAGAAAAACAAGAGTATCGACGGAATGACTTCAGTGCGCAAGACAATAGACGATGATCGCGAGCTTGTACTCGTCGCTCCGGACCGCACTGTCTATAACGCGGTCTACAGAGCCCGTCAGGCATTCGTCATCCTCATAGCGGTTGAGCTTTTCGCTTTTGCCGCCTATATCTACCTCGTTCTCGCGAACGCGAAGAAGGCCGTGGAGCGCACGCTCCTTGAGGAGCGGCTCAAGAAGGCCGAGAGGGCCGACGCGGCAAAAGCCCTGTTTATTTCAAATATGTCTCACGATCTCCGCATACCCATGAGTTCTTCCATGGGCTTCACCGACCTCGCCATCGAAAACGCGGAAGACCCCGTAAAGACACGCGGATTCCTGAGAAAAGTAAAATCCTCAAATGAACACCTTCTGACACTGGTCAACGATATCATCGATGTTAACCGTATAGAAAACGGAAACATCAGTATAAAGGAAGAAGCATACAACATCTACTCCGTCGCGGCCGGTATTGACGAGATGGTCCGTCCGGAAATCGAAGCGAAGAAGATAATGTTTGCAACGGATTTCTCCGGCATTGTCGATGAAAATGTTTACTGCGACAAGCTCCACATAAAGCAGATATTCTTCAATATCTTTTCAAACGCCGTCAAGTTTACCGATCCCGGCGGAAAGATTACCTTTGAGATTTTCCAGCGCGATTGCGATGAACCGGGATTCGGCGTTTATGAATTCCGCGTACGTGACACCGGCATAGGCATAGGACCGGATTTCATTGAACACATATACGAACCGTTCACCCGTGAACATTCGGTAGGGGTAAACCGTACATCCGGAGCGGGTCTCGGACTAACTATCACCAAGAACATTGTCGATCTGATGAACGGCTCGATAGCCGTAAAGAGTGCGCCGCAGCAGGGTACTGAGTTCATCGTCAGACTGAAACTCAAACTCGCATCAACCGGTTCAACCTATGTTGAGAGAAGCACAAATGAGGACATCGAAACCGATAAGTTCCGCGGAAAGAAGCTCCTCCTGGTTGAAGACAACAGCTTAAACCGTGAGATGATGAAAGAACTTCTTGAGGAACGAGGCTTCGTCGTCAATGATGTTGATGACGGTACCGTTGCCGTCGCCGTCATGGAGCGTGCGGACGACAATGAATATGCCGCCATTCTGATGGATGTTCAGATGCCCAACATGGACGGTTATGAGGCGACCCGCCTTATACGCCGCATCCACAACACAAACATTTCCCGCGTTCCGATAATTGCCATGACGGCGAATGCCTTTAACGAGGACCGCCTGAAGTCGAGAGAAGCGGGTATGAACGCGCACATCACCAAACCCATAGACATGGACAAACTGCTTAAAGTTCTGGACAAACTTATCTGAGGAAAAACATGCTTGAAATCAAATCGGTCACGAAGACCTTTAATACCCTGAAAGCCGTTGACGACTTAAGTTTCCGCGTCGAGGACGGCGAGATAGTCGGATTTGTCGGTCCGAACGGTGCCGGCAAAACCACGACCATGAAGATACTCACGGGCATCTTAAAGCCCGACAGCGGAGAGGTAAACATCAACGGCTTTGACATGCAGAAAACACCTATCGAGGCCAAGGAAATAATCGGCTATATCGCCGACAGTCCCGATATGTTCCTCCGCCTCAAAGGTATAGAGTTTTTAAATGTCATAGCGGATATCTACAAAGTTCCGACGGATGTCCGCCGTGAGCGCATAGAGACCTTTGCCACGCGCTTCGGTCTCATAGACGCTCTCGACCTGCCGATGCAGAACTATTCGCACGGCATGCGTCAGAAGATGATGGTTGCGGCGGCGCTTGTCCACAACCCGCCCGTCTGGATTCTGGACGAGCCGCTCATCGGTCTTGATCCGAAATCCGCGTATAACCTGAAAGCCATGATGCGCGAGCACGCCGACGCGGGCAACTGTGTCCTCTTCTCGACGCATGTCCTCGAGGTTGCGGAGAAACTCTGCGACAAGATAATCATCATACATCGCGGAAAAGATATCTTCTACGGCACCATGGATGAACTTACCGCCATGTATCCGGACAAGGATTTTGAACAGATCTTCCTTGAGATGACGGGTGAGAGCGTATGACGACTTACCGGGCTCTCACAAAGGCGTTTATAAAATCGCTCGCCATGAGCAAATCAAACGACAGACGCACGAGAATCATTCTGAAATTCATCGTGGGTCTTGTCGTTCTTTTTGTTTTTGTGCCCGTTGCGATTTTCTGCGGAATGATGACATATTCGCTCGTCAGCAACCTTCAGTTCTTCCATATCCAGGACCTGGGTGTCGCCATGATGCTTCACACAATCTGCCTGTTCACTCTCTTTTTCGGCTTCAATGTAATCTTCAGTGAATTCTATTTCTCCAGTGACATAGAATATGTCAGACCCTGGCCTGTCAAGGCCTGGGAACTTGTCGCAGCGAAGTTTTCAGTCTCTTACTATGTTGACAATATGATGCAGATTTTCATGGTTGTCGCGAGCCTTGTCGGCTTCTTCGTCGCCATGCGGCCCGGCGTTATGTCATATGTCGCCTCAATTGTCGCGGTACTTACATTGCCCATCCTGCCGCTCTGCTACTGCGGCATCATAGCGATGGTTGTCATGCGTTTTACCAAATCCATAAACAACAAGGAGAGTGTTCAGCGCATCTCGGCGCTTGTGCTCGCCGGCTTCATCCTGATGTTTGTCATAATGTTCCGGGTCTTCGCGAAGAACGCATACGACGCCATCAGCTTCTTCATCACGGAAACCAACAGCCCGTTTGTTGAGTACATGAACCGCATCTTCCCGACGATTCATTTCATCTCCAGGGCGATAACATACGGCACGATAGGGGACCTTCTGATTTATATTCTGATCAATGTAGTCGCCGTTGCCCTCATGCTTTTCATAGCCGAACTTGTTTATTTCAAGGGCTTCGACAATCTCGTCGTCAATGTAAAAAATAAGCAGCGCAGCTTTGACGAACTCATGAAAATCTCGGTACAGAGCACGCCTTTTAAAGCATATCTCAGAAAGGAAGTTCTCATTCTTTTCAGAACGCCTTCCTTCTTCACAAACTGCATCCTGCCGAACTTCATCTGGCCGGTATTCGCGCTCATCATTTTAAAGATGCAGACATACGATGTCTCGATAACCGCATTGCGGATCTACAATATGAACGAGCCAAAGATAGTCGGATTCTTCCTGATAATGGGCTCTGTCGGTTTCTCGCTCATAATGACAGCCCTGAACTCACTCGCTTCAAACGCGATCTCACGCGAGGGCAAGCACTTCCAGTTCATGAAATACATACCTGTTCCGTATGACACACAGTGGGACATAAAGATAATCGTTTCCTGCGCTTTCTCGTTTATCGGCATCTGGATGTACCTGCTTCCGTTCTGCATCATCATCCACACGAACTTTATCTACATCATCGTGTCGATGTTCCTGTCCGCCTTGTCCGTGACCTTCGTCTCGTACATGGGCATCTACATCGACAGCATACAGCCGAAGCTTGTCTGGGATGACGAGCTCTCGGTCCTTCGCGAGAACACGAATGTCGCGCTCGTCATGGCCATAGCGCTCGGCATCTCCATAGCCATCGCGTTCATCGGCTATTCGTTCTTCGCCTTCCTCAAGGTGCGCCTGCTGCTCGTCTCGCTCTCGCTCTTCGTCGTGCTCGCGCTCCTCAACCTGTTCGTCCTCTGGCGCACCCAGAAAAACGCCGTCCGCCGAATAGCCGAACAGGAAGAAACATAAAGCCTTATATAATATATTGACATACGCCCTTTTCGGGCGTATAATTTTTAGTGAATTGTTGAACAACTGTTCAACTGTTCAACTAACGGAAGGGAGGAGAGCCTATGGAAAAACAGACGGCGGAAGAGTATTTGGAACTCGCCGAGCTGTTTAAACTTTTCGGCGACGGCACGCGAATACGGATTCTGAGCGCGCTTCGATCCGGCGAAAAGTGTGTCTGCGACATAGCCGACGAACTGGACATGAACAAGTCGGCAATCTCACATCAGCTCAAATCCCTGAAGATGGCCAACATGGTCAAATCGCGCAGAGACGGACAGAATATCTATTATTCTTTAAGTGACGCGCACGTTCAATCAATAATCAATATCGGCCTTGAACATATACGGGAAGGAAAGGAAGAAAGATAATGGAGTATTTCAAGAAGAAACCCGAGAATGACGAGCAGCAGCTCACATTCGAGGAACAGAGCGAAAGC
>JAFYJR010000059.1 GCA_017538005.1 Clostridia bacterium
CTCTCCGTCCTCACAGACAATACAGGCGACCTTTGAAGTGTTTCTGCCGTAAACAACGAGGTCTATGGCAAGTGTGCTGATATACATTGCCACGATGGCATAAAGAATACTGTCTATACGCTTTGCGACGACAATGTATGCCGCAATGATAAAGATGTCTATGGCGAGGCACAGACGGCCTATCGAGATGTGTCGGAACTTGTACTTTAAAAGGCGCGCGGCGAGTTCGGTGCCGCCGGTCGTTGCGCCGACAAGAAGCAGCATACCGAGACCGATACCGACGAGCATACCGCCGAAAACACTGACAAGGAACTTGTCCTTGATAGGATGAAAAGTTATAAAGAGCGGAATCAGGTCAATAAACAGTGAGCTTATGACCATCGCTTCTATTGAGTTTATGAGAATGCGTTTGCCCTGCAGTTTTACCGCAATCGCGAAGAGCGGAATGTTCAGAATGATAACCAGAACACCGACCGGAATCTGCGGAAGGAAATGAGTTACTATCTGTGAGATACCGGTGATGCCGCCCATCGACAAATTGTTCGGAACATAAAGCCAGTCAAACGCGAACGCGTAAATGAAACTTCCGATTACTATCAATCCTACGTCTTTCAACGTATTCAGATATTTCTTCAACTTTCACTACCTCTTATCTTCTTAGTCGCTTTGCGTATTACTTTCACTCCTGCATTTGCCTTCGCGACTGTTTCTTCAATTTCTTTTGCCTTGGCTTTTGCTTCTTTTTTGGCGAGCTCGTCAGCCTTACGCTTCGCTTCCTTTATGAGGCGGGCGTTTTCTTTCGCGGCGTCTCTTTCGTTCCTTGCCGCTTCCCTTGCCGCCTCTTTCTCTCTCTGTACACGCTCGCGTTCCTTCTCAGCCTCTCTCCTGCGGCGTTCAACCTCTTCGGCCTTTTCCGTCTCTTCGATGGCATTGAAATAGCGTCTGCCGGCCTCTCTCGAGCTCTCGGCGCGTACCGCGTCTATCTCGTCATAGTGAGCGATGAGAATTTCAACAAGATATTCTGAGATTTCGCCGCGCTCGACGTTCTCTCTCATTACTTCGATTACCTTTTCCTTGGGCATACCTTTACGATACGGACGAACCTCGGTTATAGCCGAAAAGATATCTGCAACAGTCATAATGCGTGTGCCGAGCGGAATCTGTTCCTCTGTGAGACCAAACGGATATCCTTTGCCGTTGAGTTTCTCGTGGTGATATCCCGCCCATTCAGCTATTTCTTCACAACCGTCAACTTTACTTACAATCTGGTATGTGTAGAAAACATGTTCCTTTATTACGTCAAACTCCTCATCCGTCAGACGACCGTTCTTTTCAAGGATCGCCGTGGGAACCTTGAGTTTGCCGAGGTCGTGAACGTTGCCGGCGATACGCATTTTCTTCTGTTCCGTCTCGTTCATGCCGGCATACTTCGCCAGCTCAACGGCCGAGGCCGCGACGCCCGCGGAATGCATGGCGGTAAAGGGCGAACGGAAGTCGATAAGGAAGGATATTGCTTCCGTGAGTTTTACCGTGTCATCAAGCGATACGGAAATATTGTGTTTTATGAGTTCACCGAAAAGGTCAGTGCCGTAGAAGAGCGTCATCCAGGCGTAATCCTTTGTACGCAGGACTTCGAGAGCCTTTGCAACTTCACCCGGATACTTGTTTTTCGGTGTAAAGTTCTTCGCAAACTCGAGCGGAGCCGTATCCTCGTCCATGGACTTGACTATCTCCTCAGCAAGGTCAATCATCTTGTCGGAAGTACCCGCTTTGAGCGTCTTGCTCGCGTCATCGGGATCCGGTATGAGTTTGAAAAGAGTGGTGCCCATATTCTGGAAATTCTTGGCACTCAGCCGCATATCATGGAATGAATAGTCAGCGTCCCGAAGGAGTGACAATACGCTCTTGAAGAGCAGGCGGCTGACAAGTTCCGTCAGCTGCTCATCCCGATAACCGGCCTGAAGAGCGAGCTGACCGGATACATAGGTCAGCCGCTGATAATACTCCCTCGTCTCCGGGCTGGTGAGATCCATGGCCGAAGCGAGACAATTGACAAGACTTTTTATGTTGGTAAATTGTTCGGTATTATTATTCATCAGACATTTTCCTCTCTATACAAGTTGACCCAATTGAAAAGCGCGAGAGCTGCCGGTATGCCTATGGCGAGAGCCGTGGGAAGGCCAAGCACTTCGTGGACATTGAGTATGCCGAAGCCTATGCCGAAGAAGCAGTAGACCACAACTGCTATGATACTGAGAATGCGTTTCCATTTCGCGTCAAGTGTCATCGGTTCACCATCCGCGTCCTTTTTCAGGACGAAGCCGTGGAAGATAAATGTAAACGCGCCTGTGAGGAACCAGCCGACGAAATTGTGAATCGGCTCGTTAAAGAAAGTACCGCCGTTCGGCCATACCCAGAAACCGTTCGCGGTGCAGAACGGGTCTGCCGACAGGTCAAGCGTCGTCAGTATGGCGCCGCCTATAAACGCGCCGGCGAATATTCTGCCGACGCTCCAGTCTGTCGGCAGCGGCGCCTTATCCATAATCAGGTTGGTTATGTACCATGAAACATAGAAGCACATAAGCCAGAACATCGGCACGCAAAACGGTATGACATCGAGTTTCGGGCCCATGATCGGCGGGAAATAGTAAAGGCCGAAGATAAGACCGGTATGCACGCTTATCTCCTCAAAGATATAAGCGATGATGTAACCGAATCCGAAAAACTTTGCGGTGTTCTTCCAGCCCATCAAAAAACCGGAATGAACAATGCAAATAAGAAGACCGCACGCAACTATCGGAAGAATCCAGAAAGGAAGAATCCTGCCGAGAGTATCCATGACGGCCTGAGGTAAATAAGTGTAAGCGACCATAATAAGCGCCTCCTCAATTTAATACTCTTTCATAGTATCATATTAGGAGAATAAATGATATAATATTTGGGAACATTCTTTTTTGAGGTGAACTTATGACAGACAGATCCAAAACCATTTTCGGCAATGTAATGTCCGCCAAAGACTATAAAAAAGCATTGAAATCAAAGGCAAAATTCATCAGAAAATTCGGTGACGACAGCGACAAGCCGCACCCCGCCGTGCTTGTCGAGAATCCCCATATCGGCCCGATTCTGGGCGTAAAAGATATCCGTATAGAAAACGGCAATTCCGACA
>JAFYJR010000060.1 GCA_017538005.1 Clostridia bacterium
ATAATAAAGAAAGCGATTGTAGAACGCCTGAAATCAGAGTACGGCATAGAATGGTTCGAGGAGACCGGCGCGAAGTACGCCGTTGAATTCTCAATAATGAAAGATGAGGTAACACTCACGATTGATACTTCCGGCGCTGGCCTTCATAAGCGCGGCTACATGCTTTCAGCCAATGACGCCCCGATTAAGGAAACCCTCGCCGCGTCCCTCTGCACGATTTCCAGGCTCCGCCCGTATCATACGCTCTATGATCCGATGTGCGGCTCGGGTACTATACTCATAGAAGGCGCCATGAAGGCCTGCAACATAGCTCCGGGCCTGAACAGGAAATTCGCGGCGGAGGCGTTTGAAAACATCCCGAAAGCGGTCTGGGACGCCGAGCGCGAACGCGCCCGCAACCTCATAAATTATGACTGCGAGTTTACCGCTTTCGGCTCCGACATAGACTCCGCCGCCATTGAGACAGCAAAAGAAAACGCAAAGAGGGCAGGCGTCGAAAAGTTTATAAACTTTGAGGTTCTGGACTTTAAAGACTGGGAAAAGAAGACTGACAGGGGAACCGTAATCTGTAATCCGCCTTACGGCGAAAGACTGCTTGATCAGCAGGCCGCGAATGAACTTTACAAGCTGATGGGTGAGAAATTCATACAGGAACGGGGATGGTCATACAGCATCATTACACCCTGTGAGGATTTTGAAAAATATTTCGGCAAAAGAGCCGATAAGCGTAGAAAACTGTACAACGGTATGATAAAATGTCAGGTGTATATGTACTTTAAATGACATAGTAAGGAGAGTTATATTATGGCAACATTGAAGCACTATTTTGTCGTTAACCCGACAGCCGGCAAAGGCCTCAAGGGCAACTTCGTAAAGGATACCATTATCCCTGCCTGCGAGAAGAAGGGCATTGAGTATGAAGTTTACTATACCAAAGCTCCCGGCGACGGCATTCAGTATGTTAAGAAAATCGCTGCTGAGGGCAAACCGGCGCGTTTCTACGCCTGCGGCGGTGACGGCACTCTTTATGAGGTTGTAAACGGCGCTTACGGCTATAAGAATGCCGAGGTAGCTGTTGTGCCTCTCGGCTCAGGTAATGACTGGACTCGTCTTTTCGGCGACCTTGATATCTTCCTTGACATCGAAGGCCAGATTGACGGTAAGGCCGTACCCATGGACTGTCTCAAGTGCACGGATGACAAGGGCGTAGAAGAAATCGCCATCAACCAGGCTTCGCTCGGCTTTGACGCTGACGCCTGTGCGGTTCAGGGACAGATGAAGAAACTTCCCGGTGTTGCCGGACATCTCTCTTATTATCTCGGCGGTCTCTACTGTATGTTCTCAAAGGTTTTCAACCACTACAACATCACCATCGATGATAATTCCTACAACGGCAAGTATGTATTCGCTGTAGGTTGCAACTCCCGCTGGTACGGCTCCGGCATCCAGGTAGGATCCTACGCAATGCCCGATGACCATATTATGGACTGCGTTCTCATGGAAAAGAAAATGCCCTGGATTGTCATGTTCTTCATCATGATGTTCGACTGGCAGAACGGTGAGGACACCCATACAAGCTGCAAGTACTGCAAGTACATCCGCGGCAAGAAGATGGTTATTCATGACAACAAAATGAAGAACAACCACACCAACATCGACGGCGAGTGCCACAGAACCAACGACCTCACGATTGAACTTATAGAAGACGGTATCACATTCGTTGTTCCCGCAGGTTCAACATATTTTGCGGACAAGGAGAGCGGCGCTCTCTCAAACGAAATCAAGATAAAGGACAAGAAGTATTCATTCCGTCCGAATCTCTTCTGATAACACAAAATGAGTAAAGTCAGATCAATGTTCGTCTGCAGTGCGTGCGGCTACGAAAACCCGAAGTGGTACGGTCGCTGCCCGCAGTGCGGCGAATGGGACACATTTGAGGAAAGGGTTATAAACGACGAGCCCGCCTCCATCGCAAAACTGAAATCAAACTCGGGGAAGAGGGGAAATGCCCTTCAGATTTCCGAGATACAGGCCGACGGCGAACAGCGCTACAAGACCGGCCTTTCCGAGTTTGACCGTGTTTTGGGCGGGGGCATTGTAAAGGGCTCGCTTGTTTTGCTGTCCGGCGATCCCGGAATAGGCAAGAGTACCATCCTGCTTCAGGTGTGTCAGCACCTCGGTGAGACACTGAAGATCCTTTATGTCTCCGGTGAGGAGTCCGCTCATCAGATCAAGCTTCGTGCCGACAGGCTCGGTGTGACTTCGCCAAATCTGTACATAATGAGCGAGACTGATGTCGAAATAATCTGTGAGCATATCAAATCCGACAAACCGGATCTTGTCATCATCGACTCCATACAGACGGTAATGCTCTCGGAACTCTCTTCCTCAAGCGGCAGCATAACCCAGGTCCGTGAGTCCACGAACTTCATCATGCGTACCGCCAAGGATTTCAACATACCCGTCATAATCGTCGGACATGTCAATAAAGACGGTAATATTGCAGGTCCGAAAGTGCTTGAGCACATCGTTGACGCGGTGCTCTATATTGAAGGCGAGCGCAACTTCTCATACAGAATTCTGCGCGCTGTCAAAAACCGTTTCGGTTCCACGAACGAGATAGGCGTTTTCGAGATGCTTGATTCAGGCCTCAGACAGGTTGAAAATCCCAGTATGATGATGCTTGAAGGCAGGCCGAAAAACTCGTCGGGAAGCTGCGTGGCGTGTGCCATGGAGGGCTCCAGGCCCATTCTCGCGGAAGTGCAGGGTCTTGTGACACCTTCAAATCTCGCGCAGCCCAGGCGTATGTCTAACGGTTTTGACTATAACCGTATAAATATGATCCTTGCCGTGCTTGAAAAACGCGGCGGCTACTATTTCGCCAATATGGATGTCTACTTAAATGTTGTCGGCGGTCTCAAACTTTTTGAGCCCGCGGCGGACCTCTCTGTTGCCCTTGCGCTCGTCTCGAGCCTCAAGGATACGGTCGTCCGCGAAGATGTGCTGGCCTTTGGCGAAATAGGGCTCGCAGGGGAGATACGCAGTGTCAGCCACTGCGAGCAGCGCATACGCGAAGCCGCCCGTATGGGTTTCACACGCGTTGTCATTCCGAAAGATAATTTAAAGAGTATCTCAAAGGAAATTCAGAAAGAGATTGAGATAATCGGTGTAAAATACATAAGTCAGGCTTTTGAGGCAATTATTTGACTATGGCAGATAAACTTGGAGAGAAGAGAATAGCTTATTCCGAATATGCCTATTTCTTTGGTATGTTCTTCTTAAGTATGTCCTCGGCTCTCCTCGCAAGGTCGGGGCTCGGCGTCTCTCTCGCGAGCGCTCCGGCCTATGTTCTTTATGTGAAGGCCTCGCTCACACAGAGTGTAACTTTCGGTACCGCGGAGTACACATTCCAGGCTTTCGTTTTAATAACTCTGTTCGCGATCCGCGGCAAGCTTAAGAAGGCCTATCTGTTTTCCTTTGCAAGCGCCGTTATTTACGCTTTTGTGCTGGACGCGATTACAAACGTCTTAAAGCTTATTCCGCTTAATATGACCGTCAGAATCGTCTACATCGCCATCGCTTCGATAATCGGCCCGCTTTCCATAGCTCTTTTGTCCAAATCCTACATCACGCCTTATGCCTACACATTCTTCATTGACGAAGTAAATGAAAAGTTCAGGGTTGACAGCAAGGCCATATTCTGGGGACTCTATACATTCAGCGGTGTCATAGGCGTGGCACTCTCATTCTATTTCTTCGGTCCCGGCCGGTTTGTGGGGGTGAGTGTTGGCTCTCTGGTCTATACTCTGGCATCGATTTTCCTGCTCAGACCGTGGGAAAAATTCATCGAAAAACGCTTCAAATTCAGGGATAAATTCAAACAACTGAAAAGGCATTTTAGATAATTCGACGCCCGTATTTTTGTGCAATATATAATATTTACATTTTATATTAATATATATATAATATA
>JAFYJR010000061.1 GCA_017538005.1 Clostridia bacterium
CATCTGCACAAGCCGTGGTAAGCTGTCTGACCTTCTTGGTCCTGCCGTCGCCTGCAGCGAAGATGCCTTTGACGTTGGTATGGCAGTCTTCTCCGGCCTCGATGTAGCCGCCTGAAAGCGTGACCAGGTCCTTAAAATCAGCCGTCTTGGGCTCCTGTCCGATCGCAACGAAAAGACCATCAACTTCGATCGTCTTCTTACTACCGTCTTCCCTGTTCGTAAGTTCAATGGCGGAAAGCTTGGGCTCGCCGATCAGGCTCTCAACGACGTAAGGCGTGACAATCTCAAGGTTGGGCAATTTCTTTGCTGCTTCGACCAGAACATCATCGGCCCTGAACTCGTTCCTTCTGTGGATGAGATAAACCTTGGAAGCGATGCCGGCAAGATAGATTGCATCTTCAACTGCAGTATTTCCGCCACCTGTAACAGCAACAGTCTTGCCCTTATAGAAAGCACCGTCGCAGGTTGCGCAATAGGAGATCCCCTTACCAATTAGCTCGTCTTCCCTTGCGATCCCCATGTGGCGGTTCGAAGCGCCTACTGCGAGTATGACTGCCTTAGCAGTGTCTTTGTTGCCTGAATCGAGTGTTACTTCAAAGCCCGAATCTGTCTTAACGACGCCGGAAACGCGGTCGAATTCAAGTCTTGCGCCAAGGTTAATTGCCTGATTATACAGGTCCTGTGCAAAATCAAAACCGGAGATCTTTGCGATGGCAGGATAGTTTTCGACTTCGGGAGTGTTGATGATCTGGCCGCCGTACATCTCGCCCTCATAAAGGACGGTATCCATACCTGCGCGCCTTGCGTAGATTGCTGCCGAAAGTCCTGCGGGACCTGCGCCTACGATGATAATGTCTGCCATGTCAGCCTTCCTTTCCGTTGACGAGCATATCGAATCTCTCATGTGCTTCGGGCTTCGTCTTCTGCAAAGAGATGACCTTGCCCTCGCGGCTGATGAAGCAGTGCTCGCTCGTTCCCGTGCATCTTACCTGTTCTGTTTCCTTGTCGAAAACCGTGTATTTGATATCGAATCTGACTCCGGTATATCTCGTGATCTCGGCACGGATGACGACCGTGTCGCAGTACTTCGCCATGGTCTTGTATTTGGCTGTAAGGCCTACGACCGGGCTGATTATGCCCATCTCCTCCATGCCCTTGTAGCCAAGTCCGAGCTCTTCAAAAAGCTTAGTCCTTGCCTCTTCAAACCACCTGATATAGTTAGAGTGATGGGTAACGCCCATCTGATCCGTTTCATAGTACTGTACGAGATGTTCGCAATCAGTAACCGCAGCCATTAGAAATGCCTCCGCTCTTTAGATTGTTTAATTCTAACACAACAATAAGTTCCAACTGTCATTCCGCGCGAAAACATATATAATTGCTTTTATGGAAACGACCGAACTCTTCATCCTCATCACCGACATCATCGGCACCATCGCTTTCGCGTTATCAGGCGCGATCGCAGGCGTCCGCAAGAAGATGGATGTCTTCGGAGTCAATATCCTTGCCATCCTTACGGCTACCGGCGGAGGCGTTATCCGTGACCTCATCATAGGTTCGACCCCGCCCGCTGCATTCAGGAATCCTTTCTTCGTAATACTCGCAGCCGTTACCGCGAACCTGACGTTCATATTCCTTTACTGGCAGCACCGCTCCGGCAAAAAGCTTCCGGACAAGGCGAAAAACATCTACGACAAGGTCTTCTTCTGGTGCGACACCATGGGTCTTGCGGCATTCACCGTTGACGGTGTTCACACAGGTTTCTTTACCAGTTTTTCAAACAACTGGTTCCTGGTAATCTTTCTCGGCGTCGTTACCGGTGTAGGCGGAGGCGTTTTAAGAGACGTGCTCTCGCTTGAAATGCCTTACATTTTCGTAAAACACATCTACGCCATCGCCTCGATCATAGGCGCGACGGCAACTTATCTCATATTCCTCGGCACCGGTTCGGCTGCCTCCGCGATGCTCGCGGGTTTCTTCATAGTCGTGGGGATCCGCTATCTCGCCATGCACTTTGGCTGGAACCTGCCGAAGGTCGATAACTGAAAAGGAGTCTTCACATGCCTAAAGATCCCAACATCCTCCTGAGCTATATCAACACCAACCTCAGGGACACCTACGATTCCCTGAATGAACTCTGCAGATCTTTAGACCTCGACGAGACAGAGATCAGAAAGTCGCTCGACGGCATCGGATATATCTACGATGAAGGATTGAACAAATTCATTCCCAAGACCTGAAAAAGCGTTCCGAAAACCGCCTTTTTATATAAAGAAAATACACTCCCGATGTGCTATAATTTCGCCGGCAAAAATATAACGGCGGGCACATCCGTGCTTTTCTGCCTGCTCATAATCTAAGTTCAAGGAGATATACCTATGAAAAGAAGACCAGTAGTACTTATGGTTCTTGACGGTTTCGGACTTTCCGACACCAAAGAATACAATGCCATCGCTATGGCTAACACTCCCGTGATCGACAAGCTCATGGCAGAGTGCCCTTTCGTTAAGGGCTATGCATCCGGCCTCGCAGTCGGACTTCCCGACGGCCAGATGGGCAACTCCGAAGTCGGACACATGAACATCGGTTCAGGCAGGATCATCTATCAGGATCTGACGCTCATCACAAAGTACATCGAGGACGGCGTTTTCTTCAAGAACGAAGAGCTCCTCAGAGCGATCAACAACTGCAAAGAAAACAATTCAGACCTTCACGTCTGGGGCCTTCTCTCCGACGGCGGCGTTCACTCTCACAACACACACCTCTATGCGATCCTTGAACTCTGCAAGAAAGAGAACTTCGACAGGATCTATGTTCACCCCTTCTTCGACGGCCGTGACACTCCTCCGGCATCCGGCAAGGGCTATCTCCAGGAACTTGTCGACAAGATGGCAGAGATCGGCGTAGGTAAGGTTGCTTCCCTCTCAGGCCGTTACTATGCAATGGACAGGGATAACAACTGGGACCGTATCCAGACCGCTTACGACTCTCTCGTTCTTGGTGAGGGTGTTAAGGCAACTGATCCCGTTGCTGCAATGCAGGCTTCTTATGACGGCGGCGTAACAGACGAGTTCGTTC
>JAFYJR010000062.1 GCA_017538005.1 Clostridia bacterium
TATAAGTACACACCGCTTGAGGATTCGTTCTCTTGCAACTTCAATGTGCTTATAGGCGGCGCGCCGCAGGTGCTCGGCGTGACGGATATCCTGAATGAGTGGATTGCCTTCCGCACCGAGTGCGTCAAGCGCCGCATCTTCTTCGAACTTGACCGGGCGAAGAAGAAACTGCACCTTTTGGAAGGTCTCCAGAAGATCCTGCTCGACATAGACAAGGCCATAAAAATCGTCCGCGAGACCGATGAGGAAGCGGAGGTCGTACCGAACCTCATGATCGGTTTCGGTATCGACGAGATTCAGGCCGAGTTTGTCGCGGAGATAAAACTCCGCCACTTAAACCGCGAGTATGTCCTGAAGCGTCTCGCGGACGTGGATAAACTCAAGGAATCCATTGCCGATATGGAAGACACTTTGTCAAGCAAGACAAAGATAAAGAAGATAATCATAAAGGAACTCAAAGAGGTATCCGAAAAATACGGCCAGCCGAGAAAGTCCGAGATTATCTATACAGCGGATATGGAAGAGGAGGAAGAGGTCGAACTCGAGCCCGTCCCTGACTATGTCTGCACGCTCTTCTTCTCACAGGCCGGTTATTTCAAGAAGATAACCCCGCTGTCCCTCCGAATGAGCGGCGAGCAGAAACTCAAAGAGGGCGACACCATGTCGCAGGTCGTTGAGACCTCAAATGCCAAGGAACTGCTCTTCTTCACCGACAGGTGCCAGGTCTATAAGGCCAGGGTCTCTGATTTTGCTGACTCCAAGGCGTCCCTTCTGGGCGATTTTGTCCCTACAGTCCTGGAGTTCGACGAGGGCGAGAAACCTGTGTATATGGCCGTCACAGACGATTTTAAGGGCTATATGCTCTTCTTCTTCGAAAACGGCAAGGTCGCAAAGGTCGATATGAGCGCTTATGCCACAAAAACGAACCGTAAAAAGCTCATAAAAGCCTACGGCGCCAAGTCTCCGCTTGTATCGGCAATGTATGTCAGAGAGGACCTTGAACTTGTAATTACTGCAAGCTCCGGCAGAATGCTGCTCGTAAACACCGCCGTGATTACCCCCAAGACCACGAAGGACACCATCGGCGTGGGTGTTCTGACCCTCAAGAAGGGCCAGAGACTCATGTCCGTCAGGCCGTATGTCGAAGGCGAATTCGCGAAGCCTCACCGCTACCGTACGAAGAACCTTCCCGCGCTCGGTTCGCTCCCTTCATCCGACGATACGGCGGGGGATCAGCTGAGCCTGTAAATCCTTGTAAATCCTTCTTGCATTATAATTATTAATGTGTTAAAATACTTTGGCTACTTAGACAAAACCCTTTCAGGAGGCTTACATATGACAGGTTTACAAATAGCCTTATCTGTTATTCTCATCGTAGTTTCAATACTTCTTATCGTGATAGTACTTCTCCAGAAGAACAGACAGGCAGATGCATCCGCAATCAACGGCTCAACCTCAAATTCTTTCTTTGACAAGACACAGAGCCGCGGCAAGGACGCCACACTCGAAAAGCTCACCATCATCCTCGGTGTAGTTCTTCTTGTTGTTGTTATTGTAACCATTGCGGTAACACTCTTTGTATAAAAACAAGCGCCTTTTTCAAGGCGCTTTGACATGATCCATTAGCTCAGTTGGCAGAGCACTTGACTTTTAATCAAGGTGTCCGGGGTTCGAATCCCCGATGGATCACCATTTCGGGACGCGTGCGCGTCCCGTTTTTTTATGTTGTAATGTTATGCGCGCTTATGTTAAAATTATTGTGTATTCAAAGAACGGAGGTATTCTTATGAAAAGAACACTCGCAATACTGCTCATCGCTGTTATGATGCTTACTCTTTTCGCGGCCTGCTCAAAGGCCCCGAGTTCGGCAGGTAAGAACAACACAACCGGTGAGCCTACACAGGCCGCTGACACAGGCGATGACGATAAGGACGACGGTCCCAAACTCACAAAGGACCAGAAAGCCATCCTCAAAGATCTTGAAAAAGAGTTCAGCATTGACGGCTATGAAAAAGAGATAGCCGCTGAAGTCAAGGCCGATGAGGAAACAGCGGAACTTGTTGATCTTCTCGGTATTGATGTTGATGACTATGTTTCCGGCCTTATGAAGCACTATAATTGGACTTTCGGTGACATAGACGTTGAAGGCGACACTGCTGTTGCGAATGTCACGATGACTTACCCTGACTTTGACGCAATGAGCGATATGCTTACAGAGAAGGCAGAGGCATGGGTACAGGAAAAGGGCGGCATGGACAATGTCACAGAGGACGAGTTCTACGCTGCTTACGGCAAGATGGTTGTTGATATTCTCAATGACGACGAATTCCCGACACTTGATTCCGACTTCACCATCGACTATATCAAGGACGGTAAAGACTGGGTTATGAAGGATAAGGATGCCGTCAAGGATACGATGAACGATGCTCAGGATGCCGCATAAATAATCCGACTTGAAAGGACCGCTTTCGCGGTCCTTTTCTTTTTAATGTTTTTGTAATAATTATGATATAAATCCGTCCCTATATAGTGTATAATTAAAGGTGGATTTTTTATAAGAATACAGGAGGAAAACGGCTTATGATAAGACTCGACAATGTCTCGAAGTTTTATTACAGCAAAGGCGTTATCGCGGCCGGATTCTCAAAGGTCAGTTTGAACTTTGACATCGGAGAATTCGTCGCCATCACCGGTGAGTCAGGTTCCGGTAAATCAACGCTTCTCAATGTCATCTCAGGCCTCGACACTTATGAAGAGGGTGAGATGTACATAAACGGCGAAGAGACGTCGCACTATACCGAAAAAGACTTTGAGGATTACCGACGCAAGTACATCGGCAATATCTTCCAGAGCTTCAACCTGGTAAACAGCTACACCGTTTATCAGAACATCGAACTGGTTATGCTTTTAAACGGTTCGAAGCGCAAGGAGATAAAGGCCCGCGTCAACGAACTTATTGACACCGTAGGACTTACCGAGTACAAGCATACCAAGGCTTCAAAGCTCTCCGGTGGCCAGAAGCAGCGCGTGGCGATTGCCCGTGCTCTTGCCAAAGACACGCCGATTATCATCGCCGACGAGCCCACGGGTAATCTCGATACCGAGTCTGCCGCCGGCATTATCGAGCTTCTCGCGTCTATAGCAAAGGACAAACTCGTCATCGTTGTAACCCACAACTTTGACCAGGTTGCCCCTTATGTCACGAGAAAGATAAAGATGCACGACGGCAAGGTTTTGGAAGATGTCCGTATGAATCAGGACACTGTTTCTGCAGAGCCCGAGCAGCCGGTTGATTACGCGGTTTCATACAAGAACATCAGACCGCTTTCAGAGCTCCGTCTCGGTATCCGAAACGCGTTTAACATCCCCGTAAAATTTATACTGATAA